>CAYQCA010000101.1:0-6869 GCA_964415835.1 uncultured Clostridium sp.
AGTTGGGACTATATGCCGAGATATGTAAGAATAAGGCGATAATTATTGAAATATAGGGCAGTATATGGTAATATTTATTTAATTCTTGTCACTGGTGGGAGGCAAAAAAATGAATTTAAATGTAGTTTTTTCTCCCTATCTAAGAAAGCATGTTTTTAATAAAATTACACTTAGTGCTTATGTTATTGTTTTAGCTGTTCTCGGGGTCTTATTTATTCTATACACATGGAACTTGAGCGTAAATGATACTGAAAGGAATGCAATAAGCCTGGCAGAAGCAGCTGAAGCTGGAATAATGAAATCCCGGTTGCTTGAACTGAAAGCTGACAGCAGTGTTATTGGTAAAAGTGAATACGAAGAGATAAAAAGCAATTTAATGGCTTTTACAAAGTTAGACAACGATATACGTTTTGCGTATATACTTATAGAAAAAAACAATAGAATATACTTTTTAGCTGACTCTGAGCCAGCTGATTCTAAAGATTATTCTCCTCCCGGGCAAGAATATTACGAGGCTAGCCAGGCAGATTTTTCCCTTTTCGAAAGAGGGGAGACCGTATTGACAAAACCGACGACTGATCGGTGGGGAGAATGGATTAGTGTTCTTGTACCAATGAAGGATCGGGAAACCGGTGAAGTTATTGCTGTTTTTGGTGTAGATTATCCGGTCAATTCCTGGTATGATTATGCAATTGTAAGTACTATTCAAGCTGTATGTTTGGTTTTGTGCATATTTATTATTATTATATTGTTTTATTTTACCAGGGTACAGAATAATAATTTGCGCAAAGAACAGGAGAAACTGGTAGAAACCGATGCAAAATTGAGAGAAAGCGAAATCCTTTTTAGAGCAGTATTTAATCAGTCGACAATAGGAATATCAATTGGGAATAAAAACAAAATAGTTATATCCGATTTAAATAGGCATAGCGTTAATCCCATGTATGAAAAAATCACGGGCAGAACAAAACAAGAGCTGGAAAATATGAGTTGGGAAGAAATAACACATCCCGACGATTTAGCAGAAGATTTGAAGTATTATTCAAAATTAGAAGCTGGCGAAATAGACGGTTACGAATTGGAAAAACGTTACTTAAGGCCTGATGGTTCGGAGGTCTGGGTTCGTATGACTATTTCTCCCCTGAGGGTTGAAAATAATTCTGAGTGTAGCCATTTATGCATAGTTGAAGATATAAGTAAATACAAGGAACTTCAGAAGATTTTATATGACAGTGAGCGCAGTAAAACCATATTGCTGGACAATCTTCCCGGAATGGCTTATAGATGTGATTACGATCATGAATGGACTATGCAATTTGTATCAGGGGGATGTTTTGAACTTACAGGCTACAAGTCCGAAAGTCTCCTGCAAAACAAGGATTTATCCTTTAACGATCTAATCAAGCCTAAATATCAGGAATACTTATGGAACAAATGGGCTAGTGTGCTAAAAGAGAGCTCCAAGCTAAAAGAAGAGTATGAAATTATTACGGCCTCCGGCGAGACAAAGTGGGTCTGGGAGCAAGGGCAGGGAGTCTATGATATGAAGGGTAATGTTATAGCTCTTGAAGGCCTGGTTATTGATATAACAGAACGTAAAACACAAGAAATGAAACTTAATTTTCTTCATAACAATAATGCATTGACTGGACTATATAATAAAAGATACTTCATGGAAAAAATCTCTGATGACATATTAGGCAATCCTGAGAAGGCTAAGGCGGTTATACTTATAAATCTAAAAAAGTTCAGCATTATAAACTTAACGCTGGGATATACCTCTGCTGAAAACCTTATAATGGAATTCGCAGATAGTCTGCAAAAACTATGCTGTGATAAACAACATCTGTTTCATATATCTATTGACCGTTTTATTTTTTATATTGAAGAATATAAAGATAAAGATGAACTGATTCTTTTCTGTGAAAATATTGTAGAAATGATGTGTTCTGCCTTTTCGTCTAAAACCATGGGAGGCAACATTGGTGTTGTTGAAGCTGAAAACATAAAAAATGATATAGATTGTATAATCAAATACGCATCTATAGCAGCTGAAAATGTGAGCGGAAATAAGATATTTGGCTATTCCTTTTTTAACAAAGAAATGGAAGAAAAAATAATGCGAAAGGCTGAAATAAAAAGTGAACTGATGGCAGCGCTTCAGGAGAATGACGATAGCAATTTTTACCTGTCTTACCAACCATTCGTAGATTCCAAAACTAATAAAATAGAAGGATTTGAGGCCCTATCCCGATTTAGAAGCGAGAGGCTTGGAAATGTTACTCCAGATGAATTTATACCTTTGTCAGAGGAATCTCAGCTTATTGTTCCGCTGGGTAAACGTGTCATGCAGATTGCTTTCAGATTTTTAAAACAAATTGAAATTAATGGATATGACACTATTACAATGGCATTTAATGTATCTGCTATTCAGTTACTAAGGGATGACTTCTTGACCGATTTAACCCAAATAATGAATGAAACTGGTATCAATCCTAATAACCTTTGCATTGAAATCACTGAGTCTATTTTTTCGAATAATTTTGATGAAATAAATGAAAAGCTTGAAAAAATTAAGCAGCATGGTATAAAAATTGCTATTGACGATTTTGGTACGGGCTACTCATCTCTTGCCCGTGAAAGAGAACTCAATGTAAACTGTCTTAAAATAGACAAATTTTTTATTGATAAGCTGGTAAGTCTTGATGAGTCCGAAGCAATAACAGGTGACATTATATCTATGGCACACAAGCTGGGTCATTATGTTATTGCTGAGGGGGTTGAGTACGAGAAACAGAGGCAATATTTGATCGAGCATGGGTGTGACTTAATACAGGGATATCTTATTAGTAAACCAGTTTCAGCTAAGGATGCGATTGAGCTTTTAAATAAAACAAATATATGAAAATTATTAATCAGGGAAAGCAATTTGACCCCTACTTGTCAGAAGTTTTTATTAATATGTTTAAGTGAACTTCCCACTTAACCGTATTAAGCAAATTAAAGTAATCGCTTAACTTTCGTGGGCCCGCGAGGACTTCACGATCGACAAAAAGGGTTCCATCATACTTTGTTTTAACACACCATTTGATCAGTGAAATATTGCCGCCTTCAATTTCAATCCCTGTTATACACCTTGGGTGAACAATGGTACCATCATTGAAATATGGTGGGTCACCAACTTCTGCAAAAGAGGGTCTATGGTTGTGCCCGGCTATAAGCATATGATTTTCACTTGTTACCCACTTTGTCAGCCTATCTGCAACTGCTTCTTTCTTTGTATAATTTTTTGCAGTGCTTGTAGGATTTTTCACACCAAAGGACTCCAGCGGTTTCCACAGAAATCTTACTAAGAATCTGCTCAATCTCCACCAGGTAGAATTCAACGGGTCTACCTGATGCCCGTGTAATAAAAAAATCTTATCATCTGTAACCCTATGCTTCAATACTAACCCCTCATGAATTTTAATATCTGGGAATAATGGTATGTGCTTTTTTTGACGTTCATCAAAATATTGGTATAAGTTTTTCTTAACATACCTCTTGCTCCTTTTAACCATATCGTGATTGCCATAAATGATATAAAGTCTCCCGGCCTCGTAAAATTTAGACATGAGCCAAAAAGCATCACTGTGCACTTGAATAATGTCGGAAATATTTGTGTTTTCCCAGAGCTCATCGCCATCTCCAAGTTCGATATAAGTAAAATTTTCATTATAGTAGTGGGTTAGAGCAGCGAAGTAAATATTCTGATTACTGGAAAAATTATCTGCCCAGCCGCCATTACCCCTATGGCAATCACTCATCAAAATAATTTTGGAAGTATCGTCAAAAGGAATCTCTTCAGCTGCTTGAAATATTTTTGTTATACGTTTTGACATATGTGCCTTACCTCTCCCCACTAATATTTAACTGTTCCTAAATCTTGAAAAGTCCTTTGGGTTTTCCAAATCTCAAAACATGGTCATAAAGCTCAGGTGCCTGTTCCTGAACTGCTTTGAGCTTATCAGGCAATTTTTCATAGTTCTTTGTAATACGCTGATATTCAGCGCACAGCAGTTTGTTTTTTTGCTGGATAATTTTGTCTGTTTCAGGTGTACGTGTGATTGGCTGTGATGTGTGAGGCTGATCAAAGGTCAGAACAACTGTAGTACCGGAAACCTCAAAGTCTCCATCTTTATATCCTGCCTCTTTTAACCCGGACACGAAGGCCTCACACATTTTGTCATCCTTTAATGTTATCTTTAAATCAACAGCAAGTTCATGCGGTTCTGAAAATTCCCCAAGCTTGAAACCTGTGAGCCACCAGTGCTTTTGGTCTCTATTAAATATGGTATTGTTATTTTTCTTTAATGATAGAGACATTTGTAGCAGGTCATCATCGCTTGCACAGTTGTAGAAGGCTTCGCTGATTATTTCCGGAATTATGGTTTTAGATTCAGGTAATGTATACACACCTATTTCACAGCCGGTAGTTAAATCATACTGGCCCTTCCAGAATTCAATCATCCACTTCTTTCCGCCGTAAGAAAAATAAATGGGCTCACAGTCTATAATCATTCCCATAGCCGCTGCCGCTTCATCAAAGAGTCGGGAATACCCCATTTTTCTTTGCCATGCATTTAAACCTGAATAAAAGACGTCTTCTTCCGGATCATATGAGTAGCCTGCAATTGCAATCAGGTTATCTATATTCTCATTTCCTGTTACATCGGAGGCACCTCCGCTCTGGGACGCCAATGCTTTTATAAATCTGGAGAACCAGCGGCCTATACTCCGGAATATTTTAGGGAAGAATATGGCAAGAATTATTAAAACAACTACTACTATAATCGGGCCCAAAACATACCAATTTATATCCTCGAACATAAAGACTCACCTCAAATATATCATTTATTGCATAATATTCGCGGGAGTCTCACTATGTTACCGTTGGAGTTTACTGGATTGTAATATTTACTTCATACTGAGTTCATATTAGTATATTATTATTGAAATAAATAAATTGCGGAGGTATTTTTAATTGAGTTCAAAAAGAAAATCAAAGATGAAAAAAAGGATTGTTTTCAGCATAATTATCGTTGCAATAGTAGGTATAGTTGCTTATATTCTCTTTAAGCCTTCTGCATCGACATATGAAGCAGTGACTGCTAAAAAAGGGGATATCACAACATATTACTCGTTTTCAGGTAATGTCGAAACCAAGAACCGTCAAACAGTGATGGCTGAAAAGGTTATGCAGATTTCTGAAATCAACGTAAAAGAGGGAGATATAGCCAAAGAGGGTGACGTATTAATCATAACCACTACTGGAGATGAAATTAAGGCGGAAATCAGTGGTGAGGTTGTTAATCTAAATATCGAAGAAAACGAAACCGTCATGGGCGGAATCAAGCTCCTGGAAATCGTGGATTACGCTAACCTTCAGATCAATGTGAAGGTTGACGAGTATGATATCGGACAATTGAAAAAGGGTATGGAGACGACAGTGAAAATAGGGGCTCTGGACAAGGAACTAAAAGGTAAAATCACTGACATCTCCAAAGAGGGCCAGGTTATGAACGGGGTAACTTTCTTTCTTGCAACTATTGATCTGGAGAAGGATGAAAGCTTGAAAGTAGGTATGTCTGCAGAAGTGAAGCTGGTAAGCAAACAGGTTCTGGGGGCTGTAACCTTGCCAATAAAGGCAATTCAGTTTGATGATGACAACAAACCCTATATCTTTAAAGAAAACGCAGATGGAAAAGCAGTCAGAGGAGAAATAGAAACAGGCATTAATGATGGGACAACAGTGGAAATTAAAAGCGGAGTATCAGAGGGTGAAACTATCCTATATGCCACCGCATCAAATAGTGGGACAGGCTTTATGGGAGGCCGCCGTAACAGGGATAATTCAGATGGAGGGACTAAGTAATGTCCGAAATTCTTAGGATGCAAAATATCTGTAAAAGCTACTATATGGGTGAGGAAGAGCTGGAAGTTCTGCATAACGTGAACTTAACCATAGATTCAGGTGAGTTTCTTTCAATACTCGGTCCTTCCGGCTCTGGAAAATCTACTATGATGAATATTATTGGCTGCCTTGATGTGGCTACCTCGGGTAAGTATCTTTTGTCAGGCAATGATATTGAGGATTTTGACGAGGTTGAACTGGCAAGAGTCCGCAACAAGGAAATAGGATTTGTATTTCAAAGCTTTCAACTTTTACCCAGGCTCAACGCACTTCAAAATGTAGAGCTTCCTCTGATCTATAGAGGGCTTTCAGCATCGGAACGCAAAAAGAGGGCAAAGGATATGCTGGAGCGTGTAGGACTGACCGACAAAATGAGAAACCTGCCAAACCAGCTCTCCGGTGGGCAACAGCAGCGTGTGGCAATAGCCAGAGCACTGGTGACAGAGCCCACTATTTTGCTTGCAGATGAGCCAACCGGCGCACTTGATCAAAAAACCGGGGCTCAGGTTATGGAGCTTTTTGAGGAAATAAACAGGGATGGTCGTACAATTATAATGATTACTCATGACACCAATATCGCACATCATGCCAAAAGAGTGGTCAAAATTCTGGACGGATACCTCACAGAGCAGGAGGTGGGGTAGGTGTTACTTGAAAGCATAAAAATGTCCTGGGAAAATATTATAAACAACAAGCTGCGTTCCTTTCTGACAATGCTGGGGATCGTAATAGGTGTGGCATCCATTATTGCATTGATAACCATAGTTCAGGGTGCTACCAACACTATCAGTGAGCAGGTCAGCGCACTTGGAGCAAACAAAATAATGATTAATGCCATGGGAACCCCTTTAAAGCAGGGCCTTAACCAGGAGGATTTAAAGAAAATTTCATCTATAGAAAATATAAACGGAGTGTC
>CAYQCA010000101.1:6969-13377 GCA_964415835.1 uncultured Clostridium sp.
ACGGTTATCGGAACACTATCAACCTCAAGCGGGTTTGACATAAGCTCAAACAATGATGCGGTAATCATCCCGTATACAACTGGATTGCGCAATCTTGGTGTAAAAAATATTTCAAGTGTTGATGTGTATCTCGAGGACACCAGTATGGCAGATGATACTGTCAATAAAATCAAAGGAGTCCTGACTCCGGCTTTTAACTATAAAGATGACGCATATACAATATTTAATATGGGAGATATGATTGATACTTTTGAACAAATGATGGGTATGATGTCAATGCTGCTGGCCGGAATTGCAGCTATCTCGCTTGTTGTGGGCGGTATTGGAATTATGAACATGATGTTGGTTTCCATAACGGAGAGAACAATGGAAATAGGCCTAAGAAAGGCTTTAGGAGCTACACCAAACAGAATACAGATTCAATTTATAATTGAATCAATATTTCTTTCACTGATTGGAGGAGTTATCGGGTTAATTGTTGGGGGCCTGATTGCTTACATTACTGCCACACTAATTGGCATAAAATTTTCCGTCTCAACTTCAACTATTTTACTGGCAATTGGCTTCTCAGCCACTGTAGGTATTGTGTTCGGCTACATGCCTGCAAGAAAAGCCAGCAGGCTCAACCCGATTGATGCGCTGAGAAGCTTATAAAATTTACGGAGGTGTACAGGATGAAACGAATTTTGATATTAGTCCTTATACTCATCATCACTTTAACTTTGGGATATGGTGCAATTAATTTTATTGGCAGGAATATTCAATCAGAGTCTGGGCAGAGCAAACCCTCACAGGCTGCAAATACTTCGGCCGGCCCAGCTGCCTCTTCAGATTCGGCAGCCGGTACCACTGTAGCAGCTGATCCAATTAAGACTGAAATCGAGGCAATGAGTCTGGAGGAAAAAATAGGACAGCTTGTTATTGCTGGGGTTGAAGCTTATGAAAATGACCAATATTCCAAACAATTAATAGAACAGTATCATGTAGGTGGATTTATATTATTTAAAAAAAATATACAGAATGCAGAACAAATGCTGTCGCTTCTAAATTCATTAAAAGAGACTAATAAAGCGAATAAAAATTCGCTGTTTCTTTCAATAGATGAAGAGGGAGGCAGGGTTTCACGTCTGCCTTCAGAGTTTGTAAAATTTCCTACGAACAAAAAAATAGGTCAGCTTAATGACGAAAATCTGTCTTACCAGGTGGGTAGTATTATTGGAGAAGAACTGAGTGCTTTCGGCTTTAATATGAATTTTGCTCCGGTACTTGATATAAACAGTAATCCAAAGAACCCGGTAATAGGAGACAGGTCCTTTGGCTCCGAGGCAGAAACGGTGAGTAAACTGGGGACTCAGACAATGCTGGGTATGCAGTCGCAAAATATCACATCTGTAGTTAAACATTTCCCGGGCCATGGAGATACTTCTGTGGACTCACATGTAGGCCTGCCTGTGGTTACCCATGACATAGACAGGCTAAAAAATTTTGAGCTGCGGCCATTTGCATCAGCTATAGAAAATGGATGTGATGCTGTAATGGTAGCCCACATTCTGCTGCCTAAAATAGATGGAGAAAACCCAGCCTCCTTCTCCAAAACAATTATTACTGATATTCTACGAGAAGACATGAAGTTTGAAGGAGTTGTTATAACAGATGACTTCACTATGGGAGCGATTATAAAGAATTATGACATTGGCGAGGCTGCGGTTAAATCTGTGCTTGCCGGTTCAGATATAGTCCTGGTATGTCATGGGTTTGACAAGCAGGAGACTGTGTTAAAGGCTCTTAAAGCTGCTGCCCAAACGGGAAAGCTTACGATGGATAGGATAGATCAAAGTGTTTATAGAATTCTCAAACTTAAAGCTAAATACAACATTTCTGATAGCCCAGCCGAGGGAATTGACCCCCAAATTATTAATGACAAGATCAGGTTGTTATTCCAATAGATTAATAGAATTTGGAATTGATATTATGTAAATTTTATATAAATAACCAAACATGGACAAACCCCAAATGGCTTTTTATTTCATATTATGCAGTAAAAAGTTGTTTGGGGTGATATTTTTGGCTAATTTTAGAGTAGGAGACATTGTAACAAGAAAGTCTTATGGCGGGGATATTCTTTTTAAAGTTATAAACATAAAAAAAGGCTGTGATGGGTCAGATTGCTACGTTCTTAGAGGACTTTCCTATAGAATAGAGGCAGATGCTAATGGTGATGACCTGATAATCCAGGATGCAAGAACTGCATATATCAGAGCAGTCAATGAGCTTAATCAGTGCAAAAACAATATTAATTGTGAAATGCCGGTTTTTAGATCTTTTCTCTCAAGAATAAAAAACAAACCGGGAAAAATTTTGCATATAGATTCTGCTAAAGATTTTATGGATAAGTGCACTGATTTTTATAGGAAAAGCAACATTACTTGCTATGGTAAGCTTGTTAGTGAGAATAAACAACCTCAGGTTGTAAAACAGTATTTGCAGACATATAAACCAAATATATTGGTTTTAACAGGGCATGATGGTTTAAAGAAAGATGCAAAAAATATAATGTCGTTGGAAAGCTATGCAAATTCTGCATATTATATTGAGGCGGTTAAAATAGCAAGAAGCTATCAGCCAGATCCGGATAAACTGTGTATTTTTGCAGGGGCCTGTCAATCATTTTATGAAGCGCTCATGCAGGCGGGCGCAAACTTTGCCAGTGCACCAAAAAGAGTATTAATAAATGCCCTAGATCCGGCGATTGTTGCTCAGAAGGTATCGGTAACTGAAAATACTGTAGTTATTCCTTCAAAAACAATAGTTTCACTGACGATAACAGGCAGTACGGGTATTGGAGGAAAGGACACGAGAGGACAGCTAAGGGTAAAATAAAAATGAGGGAAGCTCGGACAACTGAGCTTCTTTTTATTTGGCAAAAAAAATGCCCCGACACAAGGGTCGGAGCATTTTTAGGGGGTTAAAATGTATTTTGTGGGGTCAGTTATAGTTATTGCCTTTTTTACAATATCTTATACATTATTTTAAAAAAATTCTAACATTTTTATAGACAAATTGAATGTTTTATAAGTAACATAGTATGATATAATTACAGAGATTAAATTATTTTTCAGGTTTTGTTGAACAAAAACATTTACCACACACTTGTTTAATTATTATTTGTGTCATTAGGGGTAATAAAATGAAGGTTAGTATATTAAAAAGATTATTATCTATAGCTATCATAGTTGCTTTCGTATTAACATCTACGGCGGGGGTCTATGCCAAAGGAGCGCGTTCTTTTGGGGGGAGCAGGTCGTTTTCAAAGTCCTTCAGCAGCTATAAAGGATCATCAAAGTCATTCGGAAGCAAGAGCTCCGGCGGACTATTCGGTTCAAAATCAAAGAGCAGCAGTTCGAAAAGCAGCAGCTCAAGGAGTATCCCAGGCTCAAAATCATCGAGTAGTTCTGGGAAAAAGGCAAATACATCTGGTTTTTCAAGTAGCTCAGCTTCTAAAAAGTATTCCTACATGAAGGATACTTACAAAAGCCAGGTATCAAGCAAGAATTACAGCACGTACAAACAAAAGCTCAATGCCGACCAGCAAAAGGTATATAATGACTCAATGAAGCGTGATTACGGGGTAGGATCAAAAAGAATAAATTTTGAAGATGCAATGAGGACAAGGACTTCAAGGATGAATACATTTGGAACAAGGCCAATATTTATAAATGTAAACAGAGGAATGTTTACCAGTCCGTTCTCATTTGGCTACACATCTATAGGCCCTTGGGATCTATGGTTCCTGATGAGAGCTTCTGAAATGTTCTGGTTCCATCACTGGAATGAAATATCACCATATAGGGACCGTTTTGACCAGCAGCAATTTGATGATATGGAGAAAAGAGTAAAGGCACTTGAGGAGCAGGGAGTACAAAGAGATCCGAATTATTTGGAAGAGGGAGTAGATCCTGACTTGCAATTTTCACAGCAATATCAGGAAGAAAACGTAGACAAGGTTTATTATACTGACAAGTATCCTACAAATTCTTCAACAGGTACAGCTGTGGTTATAATTGTTATTTCTTCGGTTGCACTTCTGATAGTGATCAGAAAGGTTTCAAAACCGAAGCCCAGGAAGTCCCACCATAGCAGAATATATTAATAGGTTTGGAAACAGGACCAACTCGCATTAAATAGAGAACCTAAGGACGTGAAAGATAAATGTTTGGATTTAAGAGAAAAAATAATACTGCTGAAATACTGAACCCATTAAATATAAATAAAAATTCAATGATTGAATTTAAGCTCAAAGAACTAATGGAGCAAGGATTTTTTACCTTTGAAAAAATTATTCAAATGGAAGTGGGAAACAAGCCCTATACCAGATATCTTGTGTACTCAAAAGTTGAGGAGACCGAGTATATTTTTGAAGTATATCAGACGCAGGAAGGTGAAGGGCAGTTGGAAACCTATCTATACTTTTTGGATGACACTATTCCTTTTTCAGAGGATTTTCTTAATATCGTAGGACAGAAATACATGTCTACACCGGATGGTACTGAGTATGAGAGATGCATAATGCCTGAGTGCGACTATAGAATAGACGGTATAAAGGGAACATTTAAAGTACTGGATTTAAATGATGGGAAGCTTTCAAGAACGGCAGAGGTTGAGGTCTGGGATTATCAGAGGGACGCAGACGGCATTATGGAGTATTTAAATATAGAGATGTTAAAAGATAACGGTTTGTTCAGAATATTTGTGGGCCAGCGGCTGGAAGGCTCATTATATAAGGTATATCAAGGATTAGATAAAGATTAATAGGAGGGTAAAATAATGTTGGGGTACTTCAGCTTTTTTTTGAAAGACTTGTCATTTAGCTTTGTAATACTTACGATTGGATTTGTTTTGGGATGGATTATTTATAATAATGTGGTATTAAGCGATGTATCGCTGAGAGAGGCTTTGTTTTCAAAAGATAATCTTGCGGCCTGGATAGAATTTATTGGTGCATTTGTATTTCCTGTACTGTTTCTGGCAGCACATGCTATAAAGGGTGCGGTAAGCGACAATTTGTTTGTAGATTTGGCTGTGTGCGTCGGGTACACCATTTTTTACACATCTATAATAACCATATTGAGGTTGCTATCAAGGGTTGCAGTTAATTTGATAAATGCAGAAGACGGTCAGGGTAAAATTTGTTTAAACAAAGAGATATTCGAGCAGAAAAATGTTGCTGCCGCGCTGTTTTCAGTTTCTCTTGCCGTAATATTTGTTGGTATGGTTAAGTATATTGACTTTATAGATATTATAAATGGATCAGGCTCAGCTATAACGATAAAAATTTTATTATACATAGCATTTATGCTTTTGACTGTAATGTGCTATATACTTGTACTTCGAAAAAAAACAACAATTTTCAAAGAGTTGTTTATTGACAACAATGCTGCTGCAGGCGTAAGCTTTTTAGGATTTGTTTTTGCAGCTCAGACAATAATATCAGGTATAATATCTGCATATAGTATGGAATTTCATGCAATAACAGTAGCTATTGTTATTGCATTGAGTTTGTTGGTATATGGGATAATAGCCTTTGCATTTAAGCTGATATTCACGAAAATTGTCAAGGTGGATATCTGGAATGAAGTTTACGAAGATAATAATATCGGAGCTGCTATCGGGCAAATGGCATTGTATATTGGTATAGCAAATATAATTGTAAATTTCATAGTATAGTTTTAACGTCACAAATTATTAATATTTGTTATACAATCTTAACATTACTTTTAGAAAATTGTGGTATAATAATAAATGTAAAGCCATTATAAGCTTTTTCATTTTGTTCCTCCTTTAAACATATTGATTTATTTTTTATGAGATGGGGCACCTATTATCAGGAATTATTATTAATTATATATCTGAGGTGCTTTTTTTCTGTCCAAAATTTGGTTATGGGTAAAGAAGTACCTGCATAAGTCTATTAAACAGGCTTTAAAAATACATATATTTACAGAACATTATCTATTGATTAGATTCCGCATTTAGGTTATAATGACAGAGGTACTTTAAAAAAGCCAATTTTGGCCGTACTAGACGGGGAGGCAGCGGTGCCCTGTACCTGCAATCCGCTATAGCAGGGTTGAATTCCTGTTCTAGGTTTAAATATGTAGTGTTGCCCTTTATAAGTGGCAATGAAAATTGGGTCTTGCGCAATAGAAGTCTGTGAACCTCGTCAGGTCCGGAAGGAAGCAGCGATAAGCAGTAAATTCTGTGTGCCGCAGGGTTACCTGATTAGAGTTAACTGTAGAGGTAACAGCTATATATTTCTATCGACAACGGGTGTACGGCCATTCAATATTATAAATAAGGGGCTGTCTCAAAATAGGATTAAAAAATTCTATGGAGAGGCAGCTCTTCTTT
>CAYQCA010000102.1:0-13298 GCA_964415835.1 uncultured Clostridium sp.
TTTTATTAAGATAACCTTCCGGGAGACCATGAACCTTTTCGATTTCACGCTTAACTTCTTCAAATCGTATGTCATCAGGGAGATTAGCCAAACGTGTAGCATCCAGATTGTAACTATAAAGGTGCAGCACCCCAGGTTCTTGTGATAGTAATTTATTCAATGAATTTTGTAAATACAATAAGTTATCTTGAGTGCAGTTTGGCGTGCATGTTGGCTTTTCAATGCTATATTGTGCATGGTCTGACGGATATAATATCGAAGTTATTGGAAGATCAGTAAAGGATATTCCACCGATAATTTGTTGAGATTCATCTCCCTCTTCCCAGAAATGCCGGTTGCACAATAACAATGATTTATGAAAATTACCATAATTAACTTCTTTGATTGCCTGCATCTTTTTGGGACTGAATAAAGGATTAATTTCTATATTCCGCAGAGTTGAAAAGGGAATCGCACAAACCACATAATCAAAATCCTCACAAATGGGAATAGAAGTCATTTTATTTTTATATGTTATTGTTATCTTTTTGCTTTTATTGGTATTTCCAACACCGGTGACCCAGTTTCCTCCCTTCCAGATCACACTTCCTAAGCACTCTCTTGGAATTCCTTTATATACATTAACTTTAGTTTTATCGGTTAAGGATCTATAGAAAGCGAGAGGTAGCGTAGCCGCTCCACCTATGATTTCATACAAGAATGAGAGGGCCGCTGGGTATTCCTCCAGTATATAATCTATATAGCTGTTATATAAAAAGTTTCCAGGTAATGGATTTGTACACGATATAAGGTTTATAGCATCTTCACTTAGATTTGTTGATTCAAGCATCTTCCGATTACTTTGGCTATCCCAATTAAGAGTAAAAGGATTATAATGCTGTTTAACCTGCAGAATTTCTGTACGTAAAGCAGGGCTGGCACTGAAAAGGTGACTATTATAACCATACGCAGTTAAATCCTGCCATGACATGCGTTTTTCCTGCTCTGACAGTTTGTATTTGGGATAAATATACCTTTTTGCACTTATTCCTTTGGCATCAGTATTTGCCCGTGCATCCCTCATATAAAAAAATGCATTATTGTTTGATTGTACGAATGTACGAGTATTCAGACCGAAAAGATTTATGTAATGCCATGTGGTTTCGTGTGAAACTGGAAAGCGTGCTGCACCAAATTCACCGTATAATGTCTTTGCTTCATCAAAATAATAGGTATAAACTCTTCCCCCAATGCGATCCTCCAGTGCATCAAAAATAGTTATGTCAAAACCCAGCTTTCTTAATTCGAAAGCTGACGCAAATCCTGCCAACCCACCTCCGATTACTCCTACCTTATAACCTTTAAACTCTCCCGGGTTAGCTATAGTGGTAATGGCAGGTGGAGGTGAAGTTAATGCTTTTATATATTCAAAATCTTCGAGACGTTTTCTTTGAGCTAGTGCAAAGCGCGTCAGATAATGACGTTCTTCGTCTGTTGGATTATTATGTTGAGTTGGGAAATCAGTGGACATGCTGTTAACGGGCATTGAAATACGCTCCTGATTATATTCATGATTTATAATATGCAACAGGCATTTTAGGGGAAACAATTATTTAATAACAATTTAGTACATATAGTAAATAAACAAATAAGTGATTATTGCTTATATAAACCCGGTGCTTATGATTTTTCCTAATTTGACACACTGTTGTCATGTTAGGAATGGTAGAATATAGGAATAAGGGAGGAAATTTTATCAGAATTGAAACAACGGACGAATTTAAACTAGAGCCAATAAAATCCAAACGCTAAGTGGCAGTCCGTATATTTATTAAAACATTAAAATAATTGCTAATTGAAAGGGAATCATTATGGAAGAACAATTAAATCAGGAGACTTATAGTTTTATTAATAAAAAAGACAAGGATTTTATTGTTGCTTTTGACAAAGCCATACGTGAAATCGGCTATGAAAGCGGCTGTAATATCGGTAACGGGTATTGCTGGGGAAGATATATGATTATCTATGCAAAAACCGGTGTGAAAGATAAAAAGGTAGCTGCGCGCATTTATATCCGGGATAACGGTATTATCCTTCGGCTTTTTTTTACCAATATTGATAGACACAGCGCGTATATCGAAAACGCTCCCGAATTTATCAGGATGCCTTTTGTCGGAGAACACGGAAACTGCAATCATTGCCATAATGAGAAGGGAAGCTTATGTAAATTCCGAAAAACTTATTCCATCAATAATCAGTTTATTGAAAAATGCAACGGTTTAGTTTTCGAGTTTGAAAAACCTGATACTAGCAAGCTACAGGATTACATGGAATTACTAAAAGAATTTTATCCGGTAAGGAAAGGTGGTAAAGGTTAATGGAATGGAAAGATGAACTCCGCATACAGTACCAAGCAATGAAATAAGTAGTGATACTGATTTGAGGGACTACAAGTTGCTGATGTCGATAAAAATGAAGCCGAAGAAGTGTGACAATGCAATATGATAACTAGTTTGAGAACTCTAAAAAGTCTGCCATTCTCACAAAATCGGACTTCTTTTTGTTAAATCAGACATTCTTCGGGGGTTATTCCTCTTTTTTTCCATGTTGTTTATTTGTAAAATTATATATCATAATTTTACAATTTTGATTCGCATAATCAAAGGAGGAAACATATGAAGCAAAAGAAAAATTTTTCTATAGGTAAAAAACTTATTATCCTGTTAGTGGTACTCATTCTATTTCCCACTATGCTTATAGGTTTTACAAGCTATCGTACTACAAGCACGATTACTGAAAATCAGATAAGAGCTGCTGCCGGTGAAACTATTACAGGAGTTCAGAAACATCTTGGTACCTTTTTGCAGATTCAAGAGGAGAACATAACAGTACTATCGCAAAATGCGAATATAAAAAATATTTTCGCAAAAAAACCGGAAGAGATGATATATGTAATTGACGTTTTAAAAGGGTTTAAAGAGGGACATAAAGACATTTTAAATGTTTATATTGGGCTCAAGGATAAAAAAATGCACTTATATCCTAAAACACAGCTTCCGACAGGCTTCGATCCTACCACACGGCCCTGGTATCAGGATGCAGCCAGTCAAAACAAGGTCTCGTGGAGTGAGCCTTATATCGATACAGGTACAGAAAAGCTTGTCGTTACAGTTTCAATCCCTGTTTATAACGATAGTAAGGAATTTGTCGGGGTTCTTGGGGCGGATATTTCACTCGAACAGCTGACTGAATTTATCGGCAAGTCAAAAATTGGGAGCGACGGGTATATTATTTTATTAGATAAAAAGGGTATTACAATAGCACACCCAGACAAAAACTTATTAGGCAAAGAATTACCTGTGCCGGAGCTGGTTAAGGCAGCGAATTCAACTCAAAAAGGAAGTAAAGATTATATATATAACACCAGGAAATGTGCCTATTTTTCAACCCTTGACAATACAGGATGGAAAATCCTTGGTGTATTTGAGTATCATGAAATATCGGATACGACAAACAGCATATTGGTAAGCACAGCCCTGAGCTCTCTTATTATTGTCATCCTGGCTATACTGGTAGGTGTATTTGTTTCTAGGCCAATGACAAAGTCCATAAAAGTATTAAGTGTTGATATACTTAAAATAGGGAATGGAGACTTTACGGCAAGGAGCCTTGTAAAATCGAGAGATGAAATTGGTTTTTTGGCTGATACGGTAAATAATATGGCGGAAGAATTGAGCAGTTTGATGAGAAGAATAAAATCAACAGCGACAGAAGTATCTACCTCTGCTGACTCTCTTGCCGCAGCTTCGGAAGAAACAACAGCTTCCACCAGCGAAATTTCGAGGGCTGTAACTGAAATAGCCTGTTCGACTCAAGACCAGGCTCTCAATACTGCAGATGGACTTGAGAAAGCCAGTGAACTGGCACAGAATATTCAGGGTATATCTGACACTATCCGTAAAATATCAGAAATGGTTACATACTCTAATGGCTTGAACCAAAAGGGATTAAACATAATGGGAGAATTACTGGAAAAAACCAAAGCCAATGAAGAAGCCTCAAATCATGTTTCTGAAGTTATTTCTGAAGTAGACAAAAGTTCGGGGCAAATAGGAGAAATCCTTGGTACAATCAGCAGTATTGCCAGCCAGACAAATTTGCTGGCTTTGAACGCTTCAATTGAGGCAGCTAGAGCAGGGGAACAAGGGAGAGGCTTTGCTGTCGTGGCCGAAGAAATTAGAAAGCTTGCAGAGCAATCTGCTGGTGCAGCTAATAATATTCAAAAGCTCATTAAGGAAATCCAGAGCATATCTCAAAATGCTGTCACCACCATTAGGGGAGTTAAACCGATTGTGGAGGCTCAAAATAATGCCGTAGCTGCAAGTCAGGAAATATTCACAGGCATTTCCGAAACCATTTTAAAGTTGATGGGAGAGGTCAGTGGGATTACAGAATTAAATAATCAAATGATAATAAATAAAAATGAAATACTATCCGCTATGGAAAACATTTCGGCCTCTGCAGAAGAGAACTCAGCTTCCACACAGCAGGTATCAGCTTCAACTCAGGAACAGTTGGCGGGTATGGAAGAAGTGGCAAGGACTGCAGAACAGCTCAATATGCTGGCACATAATTTGAGTACGGAAATTGAAAAGTTCAAGGTATAACTTTTTTACTGAAAATGAAGGCTAAAGGATGAATATGGTAGAAAATTTTGTATAAAAAGTAGACGGGACAACCTGTCTACTTTTTATTTATTACTGGTCTTTATACCTGTACACGCTGATTTTGTTGAAATATACAGTGTTTTGTTATATTATTAGAAGGAATTTATAATTTAAAAAAATGGAATTATGCTCAAATTTTAGTAAGGGGGAACGCTTTTTTGTGAAGCAACAAAATTTACGTTTTGACCGATATGAAGTATACAAAGTTTTCATTTCCGTTTTGTTCGGGCTGCTTGGTTTTATAGGGACTTTCAATTCTGTTCAATTTGATTATGGTGATGTGAACATCATTATAAACTGGAGCTTGATTTTTCCTCTCATGGTAACGATGGCCTGGGGTAAACGATATGGATGCATCAGTATTATCCTAGGGTTGTCGGTTTTGTACCCTTTCTTTCTAGGTGGGTATAATGGTTGGGCATGCATTGTTCCTGCTTTTAGCTTATACATATGGATTATGATTCTTGGTTATGGAGCTGAAAAACGGTTTCAGGCCAAGAAGTTTTATACTAATACATATTTCCTGCAATTCATCTATATTATGATTCGTCTGATGCTGTATTTTACAGTTTTCCCATTTTTGTACCGGTTCAATCCCCCTTTTTGGTATCCTGATGCGCATACGACAATAGCTTATAGTACAATCGTTGTGTTTGCTTTTAAAACTATTATCATTGAATTCATTTTATTAGCTGTATGCGATACACTTCTACTTCTACCTGTTATAAGAAAAATATTCAGGCTTCAATCTCCTAAAACTGCAAGATATAATACTGGAATTGTCTTGGGAATAACAGCTGTCGGGATGTTATTTGCACTTATTATTATGATAACGAATTATTACATAATAGATGGGCTGCATTCTTTCCAATGGCTGTTGCATCCATCTGCAAAAGTTTTAATGACTTTATTTCTTGCTGGCTCATTTAGTTTGATTTTCGGAAGTTTTTTAGCACGGATTTTCCAATGGCAGCTCGCAACCAAAGAGAATTTGAAGGTTAGTGAAGCAAAATACCGCAGCATTTTTGAAAATATAAGTGACTTATATACAGAAGCTGCCATGGATGGAACGATTCTAACTTTGTCTCCCTCGGTAAAAGAAGTTCTTGGATATGAGGCTGATGACTTGATTGGAACAAACATTAGTAATTTATATGACAACCCTGCACAAAGAATTGATGTGATTAAAACGATACTGCAGGAAAAAGAGATAAAAAACTACGAAGTCACTTTCAAAGATAAAAATGGATATCAGCACTGTGTGTGGGTTCATGCAAAGATTGCAGACCATGGTGACGGGCAGCAAAAAATAATCGGTGTAACCAGGGATGTTACAGAGAGAGTAAAAGCTGAGGAAGAGTTGAAAAGGGTTAATGCTAATCTTGAGACTATAGTAGAAAGCACAAATGACCTTATCTGGTTAGTGGATAGAGACTTCAGAAGTATCCTTTGCAACTCTGCCTTTACAAATCACACTAAAAAGTATTTTGGAGCTGATATTGCGCTTGGAATTCGTTTTAGCGATATTTTTACAGGTGATTATGCTTTGGTGTGGGATTCATATTTTGGACGGGTGTTGAAGGAAGGTAGCTATTCTACGGAGTTATTGTCACCAGCAAGCGGAATATACTTTGATATTAGCTTTAATCCTATTTTCAAGGATGGTGAGGTGCTTGCCATATCATGTTTTGCAAAGAATATCTCACAGCGCAAATTAGCTGAAATGGAAATCCATACTCTTAATGCAGAGTTGGAACAGCGGGTTGTTGAAAGAACTGCTGAGCTTCAGATGGCAGTAAGTGAACTTGAAGCCTTTACATTCACCGTTTCTCATGATCTTAAATCCCCATTAAGAGCGATTGATGCATATAGCAGAATCATGCTTGAGGATTACCCCAAGCAAATGGAAGGTGAAATAGGGGAAATTGCAGGCAATATAAAGAACATAAGCAGGGATATGATCGAACTGATTAACAAGCTGCTACAGTATTCAACTACCTCAAGGCTTGATATTTATAAGGAAAGTGTTGAGATAAAAGAAATGATATGCATGATATTCCATGAATTAGCATCTGCACTGCCTGAGCGGAAGATAAAGCTTATCATGGAAACTGAGCTTCCCCGGGTAATAGCAGATAAGATATTGCTAAAACAGGTAATCTACAATGTCATCTCAAATGCAATTAAATTTACCAAAACCCGCGATACAGCAGTGATCAAAGTAGGATATACAATAGATAAAGATGAAGTTGTATTCTATATTAGTGATAACGGTGCAGGCTTCGATATGGAGTTGTCCGGTAAATTATTTGGTATTTTCCAGCGTCTTCATTCGACCGACGAGTATGAGGGAACGGGTATCGGTCTAGCTACCGTACGAAAAATCATGCGGAAGCATGGAGGCAGGACATGGATTGAAGGGAAACCGGATCAAGGGGCAACAGTATTTTTTACT
Source organism: uncultured Clostridium sp. (assembly GCA_964415835.1). Lineage (GTDB taxonomy): Bacteria > Bacillota > Clostridia > Acetivibrionales > DSM-1351 > Ruminiclostridium. The sequence goes on from CAYQCA010000102.1 coordinate 7,162, forward strand.
TTGCCTGTAATAGAAGACAACGATCTAATGAATTGAGATAATATAGGGGGATGAAATTTGCTTAAGGTTATGATTGTTGACGATATGGAAGTATTACGTCGTGACGTCAAACGACTCAAACTTTGGGGTGAAAAATCCGGGTATATGATAACTGAAGAAGCAAAAGATGGACTGGATGCAATTCAGAAATTAGAAGCTAATCCTGTTGATTTAGTTATTACCGATATACGGATGCCGAATATGGACGGTATTGAGCTCCTGCGCAATATATCCGAGAAGAAACTATGTCCTTTTGTCGTTTTGCTTAGCGATTATACTGAGTATAATTATGCAAGACAAGGCTTTGTATATGGCGCTTTTGATTATATTGGGAAGCCTGTGGACGAAAAAGAACTAGCAAAACTGCTTGAAAGGGTAAAGCAGCATTTAGCTGAAAAGCAACTGGAAGAGCAAAAACTGATTGAGCTTCAGGGAATTGTTGAAGAAGCTTTCTTTCCTGCATCAGATGTGAAACAAATTATTGAGATGATAAGCAGCGGAGTAACAAATGCAGCCGTGCTGATGACTAATATGGTAGATATAGTTGGAGCATATTTTAATTATGATAAAAGAAAAGCATTATTTGTTTTAAAAAATGCAATGAATGAGATTATTAATGGAACTTTAAAAAATCATCAATGGATATCCGCATTTACGGATGTCAACTTATTGAGAAATATCGACTTTACAAACTGTTCAGACTGGGATGATATTAAAAAGGCTGTTGTTGAAGTGGAGACAAAATTATACTCCATAGTTGACAGATTTATTGGTTGCCATGATAGTACCATAGTTAAACAAGTATGTAATTACGTGCTGGAACATATAAATGAGGAGCTATCTGTTAAATTGCTCTCAGATAAGCTGTATCTCAGTAAATCATATTTGAGTGATATATTCAAACAGAAATTCGGAATATCTTTATTGGAATATATAACGATGGTCAAAATAGAACGGGCAAAAAGACTGCTCCGTGAAGAAAACCTGAAAAACTACGAGATTGCATACAAATTAGGATTTAATGACGATGAATATTTCAGCAAGGTTTTTAAAAAACATACAGGCATGTCACCAACCGAGTTTCGACAAAAAGCAACTGTCAATGAGTAATATCAAACATTTTTCGGGGGATTTTCCTTCATTTTTTCATGTTCACTGGGAGTAATAAAGTATATATTAAAACCAACATTTTTATAGAGGTGTTTACATGACAGTTGATAGTAATGATGTTAAAGAGAAAAAACATAACCCTTTCTGGGATCAGTTCTCCAGTGGACAGCTACATATCGGCAAGGAGTTTGACCCGATAAGGGTAGCATTAAGAACATCAGTTATATATGTTCTTATAGGGGCTTTATGGATTTTACTATCTGACAAGGTTCTGGAAAAGTTGGTACAGGATAAGAATACCTTGACACTGATTAGCATGGTGAAAGGGTGGATTTTTGTTTTTGTTTCAGGTGCGATCATTTTTGGATTGGTTTTTTCTGCGTTAAGGCGAATTCATGGCGATCAGACAAGAATTCTTCAGGGCTACGAGGAATTGGCGGTTACTTATGAAGAATTGGAAGCTGCTCACGAAGAACAGACTTCAGCAGAGGAGGAGTTGCGGCAGCAGTTTGATACATTGCAGGAAAGTCAAAGACAGCTTGCCGAGAGTGAAGAGCGGTACCGGCTAATATCGGAGGCGGCTATCGATGGGATTTGGGATGAGCAGAAGGATAAAAGATATTTCTCCGATCGTTGGTTTGAAATCACCGGATATACCCGGGAGGATTTGGAAAGAATCGGAGATTGGAAAAGCCTGATCCATCCTGATGACTATGAAGCGGCGAATGCGATCATGGTCGAACACCAGCAATTGAAGACCTCGCATTACTGCTGCGAATACAGGTTAAAGGGAAAAAATGGACAATATATATGGATCCAGGCAAGGGGTAAAGCGTTGTTTGATAAAACTGGCAATGTATGCCGAATGGCAGGTTCCCATTCCGACATTACAAAGTTGAAAGAATACCAGCAGGAACTGTATCACATTGCATATCATGACCTGTTAACCGGTCTACCCAACCGACCGGCCCTTTACAAAGATAACGAAACGTTGATTTCGACTAACTCAGATTCCGTGTTCGCTCTGCTATTTATTGATGCGGATAACTTCAAGTTCATTAATGATACGATGGGACATGATTTTGGTGATCAGTTGATCAAACTTCTAGGTAGGAGACTTGAGGACCTGCTAAAAGAACATTGCTCCCTGTACAGGCTGGGCGGAGACGAGTTTATTATCGTTGTAAAGAATGTTAAGGTGCCAGAGGAAGTAGAAGCATTTGCTGCCCATGTTCTTGCTGGGTTCAAAGAACCTTTCAAGGTAGGAGAGAGTGGGCGGCATATCAATATCAGTATTGGGGTTTCTGTGTATCCTGAACACGGAAGGGATACAAATGAGCTGCTTCGGTGTGCAGACATTGCCATGTATCGGGCGAAGGAAGCAGGAAGAAACCGTCATATGGTCTATACACAGCCAATGAATGAAATTGTTGCGGATCGAGTGAGGATCGAGGAGCACTTACGTACTGCATTAGAGAGCGATGAATTTGAGCTGTTCTATCAGCCGCAGCTCGACATAAAAGAGAACAGAATCACAGGTTTTGAAGCCCTGCTTCGGTGGAACTGGAGAGAATTGGGTTTTGTGTCCCCATTAAAGTTCATTAAGATTGCGGAAGAGACTCACTTGATTATGCCTTTGGGGGCGTGGGTTTTGAAGAAAGCATGTGCATTTATCAAGAAATTACATATGCAAGGACGGACAGATCTGGTCGTATCGGTAAATATCTCCATACTGCAACTTCTGCAAAATGATTTTGTGGATTCTGTACTGGATGTTTTAGAACTCTATGATTTGAGCCCACAATGTCTGGAGCTGGAAATCACGGAATCCATACTGATGGAATCCTATGAAACCATTGAGGGAAACCTGAATCTCCTTTTCGGCAAGGGGATAAAAATTGCACTCGATGATTTCGGAAAGGGGTATTCCTCATTAAGCTACTTGAAACAACTGCCAATTACTACACTGAAAATTGATAAGTCCTTTATTGATAGTATTTCATCCGAGAGTGAAAACAAATCGCTAACAGGGCAAATTGTGACGATGGGAAGGAGTATGGGTCTGAGCGTCGTTGCTGAAGGTGTGGAGACACATGAACAGCTTAACTACCTGATCGGGAACAAATGTCATAAGATACAGGGATATTTGTTCAGTGAACCTCTGCCTGAAATGGAAGCAGAAAATCTGGCAGTAAATGAATCCGGGATGCAAAAATTACCCATAAAAAATGAAATGGTGAGGAAAAATGAAAGAGATATCAGTACTTATTATTGAAGATTCAATTTATTCAACAGATATAAATGTAAGAGAACTTAAAAAGGCGGGTTTCACAGTACACCATCGGATGGTATCCAGCGGGCTACACATGAAAAATGCTCTGAAGGATGCTAGGTGGGATTTAATTATCAGTGATAACTCAATGCCTAATTTCAATGCTTTGAAAGCACTGGAGGTTCGTAATTGTGCAGGTAAAAATATTCCCTTTATTATTGTATCGGAAGATATTTGTAAGAGGGATATTGAAAAAGCATTTTATGATGGATGCACTGCTTACGTATCAAAGGAGAATTTGAAGGAACTGAGGAAGGTGGCAACTGATATATTAATAGTTGAGAGTAAGTGATTAAGCTAATGTTTACGTTAAATATTTATATAATATTTTCTAACTTGACACACTGTTGTCAAATTAGGGATGGTAGAATATAGGAATAAGGGAGAGTACAATCAATGCAAAAGGGCATGTTTTGATAGAGGATGTTGTCCGGGTGGCTGCGCAGAAATCACACAATATGAACTGGGTGGTCAAAAAAAAGGAGTTTGCCATGGAACCACTATGGAAGGACAGTTAAATCAATAGACATATAATAAGGAAAGGTGATAACGGTCAATGGAATGGAAAGATTTATACCCGCAAATCAATCAACCAAGCTTCGAAGCCATGGCAGAATACATCGGCGGTGAAGGCAGAAGATTATGGGATTCTCTTTTTGAATACATGAATTCCGCATACAGTACCAAACCGAAAATGACTTACAGTATGTGCTCTGGTAAGCCCGGCTGGAATGTGAAATTTCAAAAAAGTGGACAGTCATTTGGCACACTCTATCCCGAAGAAGGCTCTTTTTCTGTTTTTATGGTTATCAGCTATAAGCATGCAGAAGAAATGGAAATTCTGCGGAATGAATTATCACCTGAAATGCGGGTTCAATATGATAATGCGCCGGACTATATGAAAATGGGCAGGTGGATGATGTTCCTAATAAGTAGTGATTCTGATTTGAGGGACTACAAGTTGCTGATGTCGATCAAAATGAAGCCTAAGAAGTGAGGTAATGAAATGTGATAATCTGTATGGTAATATATAAATAAAGGCAATGGGGGAATTTTTATGCAAACTATGATAAGCATGATTGAAATGCTGCAATTTATTGATGAAATATTTGTTGGCAGGAAGTAACATGGAGGTAGATAAATTATGATTAAAAATATACACCTGTTGCATTACTTAAGTGAAAACACCTATAAAAAAATCTGCAATAAGCTCGAGCTGAGGGAAACAAACCCTAAAACAGGTATTGGTGATAATTTTATTGAATTTCATAATCAAAAAATTTATAAAGTGCATTTATTTAATATTGTATATAAGGAGTTGGGGCATATATGGTTTATGCGCAGCCATATTGACTTCCAAAAGTTTGGCTGTTCGTATGATGATTTCGAAAAGGAGCTGTATATAAGCTATTATGAACTTTTTGGAGCAGATATTATGTCCGATTTTCCACCATATGCTTACCTTAACTGCGATTACATTGAGTATGCCTGCACAATTAGAGTTGAAAGCGCTGATAAAGAGATAGCACGTTTAAAAGGCAGCGGATGTGTACCCGAGCAGCTTGACCGCATGCTGTGGCATACATATAAAAAAGCTCACGGAACTGTTGAATTTTGTCTTTGTAAAGAAGACGACACACATATGCAAACGCTTGCGCGCTGTCATGGTACAGCACTCAAAAAACGAATTCAAGACACTGCTCACCACCGTGCAACCGGGGTTATGCCGGGAGTAACGGTTAAAGCAGGGACTGAGGAGGAAATAATGAGTTGGCTGTATGATAAATATAAAATTATAAAGTTAGGATAAGCATAAAACTGCTCATCCTAACTTCATTTACAAAAGAACAAAGATTATAGTATATTACCTGTTTATTTCTACAATAAATTTATTTCGCTCTCCGGGGTATATACTTTCCGCATACTCAATAATAGACTCGTCTTCCAGATACCCAAAAGAGGATATAAAATGTATGGGGGAGCCTTCAGTGATTTGGAGCAATTTACTTGTTTCTTTATTAGCAAGCTTTGCTTCAATTTCTCTTAATACTTTTTTAATATAAACATTATTTTCTTCAAAAACTTCGTAAAGTGAACGTTTTTCAAAATCGTACATTATTAGGTTAGGGAACTTTTTATAAGGTATATAAACAGTTGTGAGGAGAATAGGCTTAGTGTTTTCTTCCTCGTCACCGTATGCATACCTGAGCCTTTTAAGCTTGATAATTTTTTCGCCATCTTCAACTCCCAGCTTATCTACAAGAAAATCAGGACAAATTTTAATTGAGATTTCCAGCACCTTGGTTTCCGGGATCAATCCTTTATTGTGCATCTCTCTATTGTAGCTTTCTATAAAGCGGGTATTCTCCTGAAGAATTTTGGGTTTGGTAACAAAAGTACCTTTACCTTTCAATCTTTTTAAATAGCCTTTTGAGACCAGAGTATTTAATCCCTGTCTTACTGTAGGGCGACTCATATTAAACATGCTGCTGAGCTCCATTTCGGTGGGAATTAAATCTCCTTCTTTCAGCTTATTGTTTTTAATAAGTTCTAATATATAGTTTTGTACCTTATAGTATAAAGGCATATTTGACTCAGACCCAACATCCTTAGCCATAAAAACCTCCCAGGTGCGCGTGAAACGCATACCTAAATA
>CAYQCA010000103.1:0-1840 GCA_964415835.1 uncultured Clostridium sp.
ACATATCACAATCAAAAGGAACATATGGGGCTATCCATAAACTTAGCTTAAAATGCTTGTCCCTGAGAACCTTTATCATTTCTTCCCGTTTTTTAAAGTTCTCACCCCACTCAAGATTGCAGACAAGAGAGTTCATATTCATCCATGGCGGGTCTATATGCAAAACATCGCAGGGTAATTTTTTTTCCCTGAGTTCCTGGGCTATTGAAATCATAGCCTCATCAGACCGGTATTCTGTATAGGTAGACATCCATAGTCCGAAAGACCATACCGGCGGCAAAGCAGGACTTCCTGTCAGCAAGTAATATTTTTTCAGAATGCTTTTTAAGCTAGAGCCTAGAATTATGAAATAATCGAGTTCATCTCCCTCTACTTTCAGGCTATAAGCCGATGAACTTTTTGAGCCCATGTCAAAAATTGCCTGTCTTGACGAATTTAGCAGCAAGCCATAGCCCTTTGTGCTTAAAAAGAACGGTATATTTTTGTAGGACATATAACTCATTGTGTTGCCCGGGTCAACATTCCATATCTCCATTACCTGTCCTCTTTTGTTGAAGTCGGTAAACTGTTCTCCAAATCCGTAGAAGTCTTCATCATAGGATCTTTTGAAAGACTGGCAGGTATACATATCTGAATCAATTTTTTCTCTGCCAAGGGGAGTATTGTAATATCCATAATAAATGGAGCTATCGTCCCTTTTTTCCATCAAAACAGCAGTCCCGGACTCATTGATGACAGAGTATCCGGCATTCTCTTTGTTTACAATTAGCTGCAGCTTTGGTGTTAATACTGTGACGCAATCATCATTATCTTTTATATCAAAGGAAGGAGTACTGCCGGCAGCTTTGACGAACAGACCCCTGTCGGCATGCTTGCAGTTTATACTTACACGTATTACATCCTCTGAAACAATACTAAATCGGATATCATAAATTTTGCCGCTGACTGAGCTATTGTTCACCGCTCCGGTAGCTTCATAAAAGGTATTAAGATCTTCCAGCCCGCTTGCGCTGAAAGCTCCTGCACCCTGTATTTCTTCATACCATACTCTTAGGCCGTTTTCCAGTATCTCGTGTCCCAGATACCGACCTGCTATATTTAATATATTTTTGTTCAATTCCAGCTTAACTTCAGTCTGTACATAAGTAACATTCTCCAGCATAAAGCTCACCTCTAAAGTTTATTTATTTTATTCCTTTACCCCGCCTAACGTCATGCCGGTAATATAGTACTTCTGTAAAAATGGGTATACAAGTACGATGGGCACAATCGTCACTATTGTTATTGCAGCCTGTACTGATGCAGGTGTAACCATCTGGGCACTTCTCCCCGATTTGACAGCCTCGCTGATGCTGGCCAGGCTTGGCGATCTGCTGGTGGTTGAAAGCACCTTCATTAATTGAAACTGGAGTGTAGATAACTCAGGCTTGGAAGGTATATAGAGGAAGGTGTCAAACCATGAATTCCAATGTGAAACGGCTATAAACAGTGCAATAGTTGCCAGTACAGGCGCACACAAAGGCATTATAATAGTAATAAAGGTTCTGAATTCACCGGCCCCATCTATTTTTGCCGACTCTATAAGACTAAAGGATATTCCTTCGATATATGACCTTATTACTATAACATTAAATGCAATTACCAGATTGGGTATAATATACACCCAAAAGCTGTTTATCATATTAAGTTCTTTTATTAACAGATATGTGGGAATCAAACCTCCGCTGAAATACATGGTCAATACGTACAGCGAGGTTATTGCCTTTCTTAAAATAAAATCCTTGCGGCTCAAGGTATAAGCCAGCATGGCTGAGCAGAAAAGTGACAAACCGGTGCCGAT
>CAYQCA010000103.1:1940-13054 GCA_964415835.1 uncultured Clostridium sp.
CCTTTCCTCACCAAATTTTTTAGCTGCAGAGTTTGCCAGAAAAATAAGCAGTACACTGACAACACTTTTGAAAATTCCGGCAGCAGTTCCGAAAGAGTAATTTCCAAGGTTAATTCCATAGTTTAAAACAAAAATATCTATATTTTCAGAGTATTCCTGTATTGTGGAGTTCCCCAGCAAATACTGAAGGTCAAACCCTGAGCTTAAAATAAATCCAATATTCATAATCAGAAGTATTACAATCAGATTTTTAATTCCCGGCAGCGTAACATAAACCATTTTTCTGAATCGGCCGGCGCCATCCATTTCAGCAGCTTCATACATGGTAGGATCTATGGAGGTCATCGCCGAAAGATATATAATGGTGCTCCAGCCTACTTCTTTCCAAACATTTGCAATACCCAGGATCAACCAGAACAGTTCACCCCTGCCCAGCCACAAAACCGGTTCTTTTATCAAACCCGCTGCCATAAAGACTTCATTTATGACTCCGCCCTCAGGAGATAAAGAGTTCTGGATAATTCCAGCACATATTACGGCCGATATAAAATGCGGCAAATACGATATTGTCTGAACTGTTCTTTTAAAAAAAGATGCTTTAAGCTCGTTCAACAGAAGAGCAAGGCCAATCGAGCTTACGAAGCCCAGAACAAGATTGATTATACTCATTGCAAGGGTATTTCTCATAACTCTCCAAAAGTTTTCGTCGAGAAAAAGCTCTCTGAAATGCTTAAGCCCTACCCATTCCTGGTCATAAAAAGGCTTTGCTATCGAATAATCCTGAAATGCAGACGTCCAGCCCCATATGGGAAAATAATACATTATTAATACAAAAATAATAAAAGGAAAGGACATAAGTACTAATTCTCTTTGCCTTATAAGGGTTTTTATAAAATTATGTCTATGATTGAATTTTAACGAATATTTTAATTCAGCCTTCATGAAAAGTTTCTCCTTAAGTCTTTGCAGACTTAGACCGGTTCTATCAATCTAAGCCTGCAATCAATATCATGAAAAATAATTTACTTTATACTTTCCATTCTTTCTTTTATCTGCCTGTTTATTTCATCTTCAATTATCTTTGGATTAGCTTTATCTACAGTTTCTACAAACTTACTCCATTCTTTTTCAAACTCCTCCGGTTTTGCCAGAGTCAAAATTGAAACATACTTATCCACGGCAGTTTCTATCTTTGCCTCTGCCAGGGCCTCAGGACTTCCGGTTTCAAGGTTCATATTCCAGCAAGGATAGTATGGACTTGCAACCTCGTCAGGTCTGTTGAACATTTCACCGAATGTTTTTACGTTATATGCCCCTAATATTTCCTTATCAAGATCTGATAGCCTGTTAAAGTATATTTCAGGCTGAGTATTCGGCACCACAGAGTTTCCGTCTGCAAAGGTACCTCCACCTACAACAAAGTATGATAATGCTCCAAATCCATTGCCAGCTCCAGAATTCTTCAAACGCCATTCCTCGCTCAGTGCATTTGAATCCTGCTCGGAAGTCCTATAGTATCTTCCTTTGTCATCAACCTTGTAATCCTCATCCTTGATTCCCCAGTTTACAAGCTTCGTGTTTTCCTCTTCAAGCATTGTATTAAAGAATTTCATAACTCTGGCCGGGTCTTTGCAGCTTTTTGAGATAATTAGTGAAGCTGTCGGCATAACATTCGGAACATGGCGCTGTCTCAGCGGATCTATATAATGCTCCTCGGTAACACCTTCGAAAACAATAGGAAGTGAGATGTATGTACGTTCAGCTTTATTCTGTTTGATCAATGAGTCATTAACATCGTTGTATTGCCATACATGATCCAGTATTCCCAGCACTCTGCCCGAAGCAAGCTTGGCCTTGTACTGGTCATAGTTCATTACAAAGGCTTCTTTGTCGATAAGTCCCATCTGGTTCGCCTTATTAAACTGCTGAAAGAATTTTTTATTCATTTCCTTGTTCTGGAATAATGATGCAGTATAGCTCTCAGAGGTCATGTCTCCCGGCTCCACTAATACACGTCCATTGTTGTAAAACCCTGAGAGCAAAATAGACATTCCGTTGTAGCATCTGACCTTTGACTTGTCTGTAACAAATTCAAATCCTATGGTTTCCTTGCCGTCAATTTGTGGGTACTTGTCCTTATATTTTTTAATAATATCAAAATATTCATCAATTGTAGTTATTTTAGGGTATCCGAATTCCTTCAATACTGCTTTCTGAATCTGGAAGGCTGCGGTCCAGTAGAACTGAGGCATAACCATTTCACCGGTACTTAGACCTGCTATTGCATAAATATGTCCATCTTTGTTTGAGAAATATTTATTTATATCCTGCTCTACCCCTTCTGCCTTAAGCATATCCTTCATAACCTTTTCGAGATTCGGTGCATACTGGGGAATGAGTCCCTCAAGGGGAATAGCAACTCCTGCGTTTACAAGCTGCGAAGTCTCTTCCCGTCCGTCAATAAGATCCGGATAGTCACCGCCTGCTACCATAACAGCTATCTTGGTTTTTAGATCTCCCACAAGATAATCAACCTTGACAGATACTCCGGTTTTTTCTTCAATGAGTTTTTCAATTTTGTTATTCGGATCGTTAGGTTTTTCTGGTGAACCGACAAACATTGTAAATTCAATCGGTTCTTCCTTATCAGTTGTAGCTGAAGTTTCAGAAGCCTGAGTTTGTTCAGCTGTAGTATTAGTCTCACCTTCATTTTTCCCACAGGCTGAAAGTAGAGTTGACAAAGTAAAAGCAAAAATCAGAGTAAAAGCAATGATACTTCTACGTTTCATTTTGAACCTCCTTAAAATAATTGAAATGAAATGGAGGAATTTACATTTGCTGCAGCGGTTGTGCAAATACCTATATTTAAATTATATAATCCCTATTTAATAACTCAACCCAAAAAGCATAGTAATAAGCCAAAAAAACATAGATGGTATATTAACGTAGCTTACCCTCGTCATAAAAGAGCTTTTTTCTATATTGGCTAGGTGTAATTTGCTCAATGCTTTCAAACTTGCATGCGAAATAATCCGCATCTTTATAGCCTACTTTTTCGGCTATTTCATATATTTTAAGATCGGTTCTGCGAAGAAGTGTCTTTGCTTCTTCAATGCGTAAGGTGTGAAGATAGTCATTAAATCTGATATTGTATGTTTGTTTGAAGAGCTGCCCAAGATATAACGGATTAATATAAAAGTGACGGGCAGTATTCTTTAAATTTAAATTTTGATCGCTGTAATTGTTTTTTAAAAATTCCTCTACAAGTTGTAAAACACCTCTTGATTGGGATTTTTGCAGTTCATTCATATATCCCGCACAGCTGATGCAGAAATTGAGGACATTTGAACAGAAATCTGTTATATTGATTTTTGTATAATCAAAATCCTTACTTGAATAAAAAGTATCTATTTTATCCGGGTTCCCTTTCATTTGAAGGACAACAGTCCGAACTTTATATTTAAAGTCGTTAAACATTGAATTTATAATTCCAGGCTCAATCATATGTGAAACAGAATACTGATATACTTCCCCAATGATAGCGTTGATTTTTTCGTATTGGCCTGTCTCCATAGCCTCCAGCAGCTTTATATCAAATAATAAAGCCTCTATTTTCGTGCGGAAAGAAGTATTTTCTATATCATCGTAATATATGATTTTTTCAGTTGGATTATAAAATCTATAGCTTTCGAGAAATTGAATTGATTTGTATGATTCATCCAAGAGGCTGATATCGTCAATTTCCTTTCCAACGAGAATCAGATGATTCATCTCTCCAGCTTGCATGAGACTTTTATTTAAGCTAAGTACAAAATCTTTAAGCTTCCGGCCATTAAGAGTTTTGGTACTTAAAAGAACGCCATAGGAATTTTCAGAAACTCTGAATACCGCATTATATAGCTCAGGCTCTATTGCTTTATCAAGGTTAATAAGCTGAGATCCGGTAAAATCTTTAATTAAGACATATCTGAACCGGTCAACTGTATCAAATCCAAACAAACCTCTTGCCCGTTCCAAGGTTTCTGGACTTTTATCACCTTTTATTATTATATTAAAGGTATCATTGGCTATAGCCCTTGTATACCGGCTTAATTCCTCATTATAGGCTTCCTTTCTGTGCATCTCCTCAGTCAATTCACTGTGAAGGTTATTAAGTATGCTTATAAGCTCCTCTTGCTCTATAGGCTTTAGAATATATTGCCTTACTCCATATTTTATTGCGGTTTGTGCATATTTAAAATCATCGTATCCACTTAAAATGATAAATTTAGTATTGGATTTCAAGTCCTCTACTTGATGCTTAATTAATTCCAAACCATCCATTTCGGGCATTCTTACATCAGTAATAACCACATCAGGTTTTAACTGCTCGATTTTGGCCACAGCTTTTTTGCCGTTTTCTGCTTCTCCACATATGGCAAATCCATGTTGTTCCCAATTAATCAGCACTGCCAAGCCTTTTCTAACAAAGGGTTCATCATCAACAATCAGCACTTTGAACATATTAAACACCTCTCAAATTAAGAAGTAATATAGGGAATTATTACTGTTATCCTAGTCCCTATTCCCTCCTGGCTTTTTATTCCAATGTCATAGCCATTTGCATAGAGCATCTTCAATCTCTCATGGACATTCCTGATTCCGATATTATCTTTTTGATACTCAGAGTCATTCATTCCCCTACAAACAGCTTCAAGTTTTTCCTTGCTCATTCCTTTTCCATTGTCTTCAATAATAAAATATATACTATTCTCTTCACTCTTAACTGTTACTCTGATAAAACCTATTCCCTCGGTCTTTTCTATACCATGAACACTTGCATTTTCAACAAAGGTCTGTATGCACATTTTAGGTATTTTATATTCTTTCAAATCCTGCTGCAAATTTATTTCATAAGACAATGCCTCATCGTAGCGGTATTTTTGTATATTTAAATAATCTTTAACGAATTGCAGCTCCTCTTCAATTGTAATTAAATCATTGCCCCATCTTATTACTCTTCTAAACATTCTGGCCAGCTGCTTTATAATCTCAGAGGTTTCTGTTTCGTTTTTAATCAGGCTCCGCATCCTTATGGTTTCCAGTGCATTAAATAAAAAATGAGGATTTATTTGGCTTTGTAAAGCATTGAGCTCAGCTTGCTGCTTCTTTATCTCAATAGTCTGCTTTTGGATTTGAGCTTCATATACATCCTGAATCAATTGCTTTACCTTCTTGCTCATTTTATTGAACTCAGTAATCAAAGCTCCAATTTCATCTTTACCTTCAACACATTCTATAGTCGAATAGTCTTGCTCCCTGAACTTTTTCAAATGGGCTGAAACCTTTTTTATTCTTGATGTAAAAGACATTGAAATCATAAAAATAATTATGCTCGGTATGAATAAATTAACAAACACAAATAGAACCAATAAATTTTTAGTATCCCGGATACTAATAATATTTTCTTCCGGAACTATTGAAAGAATGCTCCACCCGCTAAGATAGGCAACATCCTTGATATAGTTTCTCACAATAATATTATCCTCGTGCTGCTGTTCAATATAAGTGGTAAAATCGGAAGAATCCTGGTTATACTCATCGATATTTGAAGCAATTATTCTATTATCGCTATCAAGAATCATCATCGTTCCGGGTATTTTTTCATTCTTTAGCAAATCATATATCATCTGAGTTCGTATATCTATTTTTATTACATTTGACCTTTGTGTGTACGGAGAAAGGTTAAGCTTTCTAATAATGCTAAATTTTCTGTTAGTTTTGGAATTACTTAGATATGGATCTTCTTTACTTTTTATATAAGGCTTTATCAAAAGGCTGTCCTTATTCCCCGCAAATTTTCCAAACCACTCATATCCATACATTCCCTGAATATTCATATAGGCCCCGCCATCAATCAAAGAATCATTATTTCCGTATATGGTAATATCATCAACCAGAGTATAAATCGGAATATACCTGGTAATGATGGGTCTTATATATGTATCATAATCATTCAGATATTCCAGCGTGTTTGAGTATTCCTTATCCAAAATCGAGTTCAAAATTTCGTCAGCATAAAATATGTTAGATATTCCAATACCGGTATCAATGTAATTTTTAAGATTTAACTCAACACGCTGTATCGATTGATTAATATCACTTATTCTCTGGTCTTTTACGTTATTGTATATTGCATTATAGAACGTAAAATCAGTTATAATTACAGGGATAAGGACTGCTAGAATATATAGCAATACCAGTTTGTTCTTAACCTTAATATCGTTAATTTTCACCTTTCTCCCCCCCCCATAATTTCATGTTTACAGACCCTTGTTACTTTTTTGTAACTCTTTATTCATATTTTTGTAAACCTTTTATTTTTATATTTGTTTAAAATAAATACCGATGGTAATACGACAAAAAACGCTTTATTCTGCAAGGGGGCATACACTTTGATTTTTTCATCACTGGTCTTCATGTTTATTTTTTTTCCATTATATATGATTTTTTATTATAGTGCTAGAACAATAGACTCAAAAAACAAAATATTATTAATATTCTCACTTATTTTCTATGCCTGGGGCGAGCCTAAATACATACTGCTCCTAATTGGTATGACATTTATATCCTGGGTATTTTCAAATGCAATTGAACGGGCTTCTGAACTTGCCAATAAAAAATTCTATCTCTTTTTATGCTGTATTATAAATATAGGTATGCTTGGCATTTTTAAATACACCAATTTTTTCATTTATAATATAAATAATCTATTAGATTTGCATATTAATGTTCCGAATATTCAGTTACCTATTGGCATCTCCTTCTATACCTTTCAACTGATTACTTATGTTGTTGATGTCTACAGGGGACAAGTGCCTGCCCAAAAAAAATTCAGCCGTCTGTTTCTATATGTCGGACTTTTTCATCAGTGTATTGCAGGACCAATTGTAAGGTATAAAGATATTTCGGATGAAATAAATGACAGGAAGATCACACTCAGAGATATGAACAATGGTATCAACCGGTTTGCAGCAGGACTTGGCAAAAAAGTTCTCATCGCAAACTTTTGCGGCTCCATTTCAGACCAGCTGCTGGCAGATAGTTCTCTTCTAACCAGCCAAACAGCGGCGGCGCTATGGTTAGGTGTGCTTATGTACATGCTCCAGATCTACCTAGACTTTTCAGCTTATTCAGATATGGCAATTGGAATGGGCTTAATGGCAGGCTTTCATTATAAGGAAAACTTTGACTATCCGTATTTGTCAAAATCGGTCAGCGAATTTTGGAGGCGCTGGCATATATCACTGGGGTCTTTCTTCAGGGACTATGTTTATATACCTTTGGGAGGCAACCGTAAAAGTCCGGCGAGAACGTACGTAAATTTACTTATTGTATGGATGCTTACCGGTTTGTGGCATGGTGCCAGCTGGAATTTCGTACTTTGGGGACTTTACTTCTGCTTGTTTATAGTACTGGAAAAAGTATTTCAAAATATCTTTTTTTCCAGGCTGCCGAAAATGGTTTTACATGTTTACCTATTAATAATTGTGTATTTTGGTTGGATTCTGTTTAGATTCAGCAATATGTCCGACATAGCTGCTGTAGTTAAAGGAATGTTCGGATTAAACGGCAACAGCTTAATAGATTATGAAACAAGTACTTTGCTTATAAATAATATTTTTATGATTATTATTGCAATTGTTGCAGTAACTCCTGTTACCAAAAATATAATAAGGGTGTTTATGACTCGGCTTAACCAAAGGTCTATAGCATATAAAACGATAATATACTCTGATGCCGTGATGCCGGTAATTATTATTATACTTTCAACAATATATCTCGTATCAGACAGCTATAACCCCTTTTTGTACTTTCAGTTTTAAATTCTATTCAAATATTTGTAACAGTATATTCAGTAAAAAAGGAAGGTAAGATACATATGTATACGCATAATAATTACAGTAATATAAAATTCTCTCGATCACTAAAAGATTCAATAAGTAAAAATAATGTCAAAAACGATTGGGTACGCTCCAAGATAGTGATTTTTTTGCTAACCTTTATTGTCGGGCTAGTGATAGCCCTCGCCAATCCATTGAGACCCGAATATTCCGAAAGTGAAAAAAGAAAGCTGGCGGAGTTTCCCCGTTTTAGCCTGCAAGCATTGGTAAATGGCAAGTATTTTAGATCTATCGATACCTGGTTTGCAGATACCTTTCCGGGCCGGGATAGCCTCATAAGCTTAAAAACAGGGGTACAAAGTCTCTATGGCTTTCACCCTACTGAGATACATGGAAAAATTGAAGAAGGAGATGCTATACCTGATGTATCCATTGCCGAGAACACGTCAGCAAGCAATAACACCGGCAGCTCTGATAGCAAAGCGGAAAACACAGAGCAGACTCAGCCCGGCAATATTATCGCCTCTGACTCTTCAGTACCAGACAATGTCGTCAAGGTTGAAAACAATAATACTTCTCCTAAAAATGAGAACGAATTTATCGGTAATACTCAGACTCTGGGTGCATTACTGCTTGCAGGAGATAGTGCATACGAATATTACAACTTTAACAAACAGGTAGCAATAAATTATATTAATGCAATAAACTCAGCAAGCCAAAAGTTAAACGGCGTTTCAACTATATACGACATTATTGTCCCCACCAGTATGGATATTGTTTTGCCTCAATCTGTCAGAAAGGATCTGAATTCATCTGATCAGCAGAAGGCTATTAACTTTATGTATGGGTCAATGAATGAAAACGTTAAAACAGTACCTGTTTATGATATTTTACAGCAGCATTCCGACGAGTATATCTATTTTAGAACCGATCATCACTGGACTGCTCTTGGAGCATACTATACATACCAGCAGCTCGCCAAAAACAAGGGTATATCCCCGGTGCCGCTTGAAAGCTTTAAGACTATTGAATTTCCTGACTTTATAGGCTCTTTTTACACTGAAAGCGGTAAAAAGCCTGATTTGAAAAAAAATCCTGATACTGTTATAGCATATAATCCACCTGTTAAATCCAGCATGTATTATATAGATACAAACGGTCAAAAGGTAAATTGGTCAGTTATAAGTGATGTAAGCAGCTGGAATCCATCATCAAAATATAGCACCTTTATTGGGGGTGATCATTCATATACTTATATTAACAATAAGGAATCAACCGACAATTCATCCTGCATTGTAGTAAAAGAGTCATATGGAAATGCCTTTGTTCCATTTATAGTTCCTCATTACCGGAACATCCATGTAATTGATTATCGCTACTGGAAGGGCAACCTTGCAGATTTTGCCAAAAAGAACAGTGTCGATACCGTCATCTTTGTAAATAATATTTCGATGACCAGAAACAAGGCATTGGTGAATATGCTCAGTGGTATAATAAATTGATAATCAACAGTCTATAAAAAAACCTCCAAATTGATATTTGATTTCAGCAATTTGGAGGTTTGCATGCCGCAATATTATTTAGATTGTTTTTATTCCAATATTATTGAGTATCCACATTCAAAACTCTCCCCTGGCATTAGACTTTGTAAACCTTCTTTGCCAGTAAAGTCAGGTGAATCGCCAGAAGTGGAATCAACACCATACCAGGGCTCAATACATACAAATGGCCCATTATTCTGTGATGACCATATTCCCAGATATGGGAAGCTTTGAAATTCTACTCTTATAACATGATTGTTCTTAGTATTCCTTATTTCAAGCCAATTTGACTTAAGGTCATCCAGTATTGCCGCACCATCATAAAACAGGTTATGCCTGAGTTGTATCTCTTTTTGGTTGTCTAAAAAAAGGCTTTTCTCACCGGACAGAAGACCATTGACTTTTAGTCGTCTGTAGCAGGTTTCCTCAGCTTCAAATACTATTGAGTAGTCCTCCATAGTTTCATTTTCAAGGAGCGGACAATTGAATCCCGGGTGGGCACCTACAGAAAACAACATTTCGCCAACAGCTAAGTTTTTCACCCTGTAGCTATGTTTTAATTTATTGCCCTTTATCTCGTATATTACAAAAAATTCAAACCTATATGGATATTGAGCTAATGTAAAATCTGAATATCCAAGCCTGTAAACCAGTCTTTCCGGCTCTTTCGAATAAAGCTCAAATTCAGAGTTTCTTGCAAAGCCATGGGGCTTCATATTGTAAGTATTACCGTTTAAATTATAGGTGTCATTTGGAATTCCGCCAATTATCGGAAAGAGATTGTAGGATTGTCCTCTCCAGAAGTTCTCATCTCCCTGCCACAGATATTCCACTCCGGTATTAATATTCTTTATGCTTGTGAGCTCTGCTCCGAGCCTTTTCACTTTAATTTCTAAAATTTCATTTTTTATTGAATCTATCATGTGTTTTCCTCCAAGTCAGTTTCTTATTTTTTATTTTATACCATTCAATAAAAAATGACAAAAAATATTAAACCTTGAATTTACTGACCATACTTCTCAGTTTATATGCAATTTCTGCCTGATTTCTGGCAGATTTTATTACCTCCTCAATAGTTGTTGTTGTTTCCTTTACGCTTTTAAGTATTTCCTCCGAATCTTGAGCAGATTCTACCGTAGATTGGCTGCGATAAGAAAGCTCATCTTCCCACCTCGTAAATGCTAAATTCACTTCAGAATATTATCTATAAAATTTCTCCTTTTGCGATAATCTTAACATCCCCGGCCACATAAATTTCTCCTGTGGCCTGATTGGCATAGACCTTTATCTTACTTGGCCTTCCAACAAAGCTCCCTTGATTTAAATTTATATTTTCTGTTTCTTTGCAGATATTCCATTTATAAAGATAAGCTCCAACCGGGCCGGCAGCACTGCCGGTTGCTACATCCTCTACCAGGCCAAAATTATCCCAGGTACGTCCTTCCATCTTGGCAACATCAAACACATATATAAACTTCGCATTAGTCTTAATCAGTTGTTCTTCAAAATCACTGATAAGAATTTTTGCCTGATCCAGCCCAGAAGCAAGCGGAACAATCAGATATGGCAATCCGGTTGATATTACCTCCATAGGAAGTTGTTGATAAAGATTATCAGCAGTAAGATTCAAAGCCTGCAAGAAGATCCGCTTCAATTCTCCATCAACAACTCCCAAATATTCCGGAATTCC
>CAYQCA010000104.1:0-1057 GCA_964415835.1 uncultured Clostridium sp.
CTTCTTTTTGATTTTTTATTAAACCATCTTTGACTTCCTGCTGTGTAATATCGCGAGTACATATCATTGCTTTTTCAACAATTCCGTGTCTATTATACAAGGGGCTTCCGCTCAAACTTAAATAATATGTATTGTCTGCTCTTCGGGAAATCAATCTATAATCTTTGAAGCTTTCGCCTTTTAATATCCTGTTAACTGGCAAGTTTTCAAATGTAAGTAGATTATCCTCTGAATCATAAAATTTGGTATTACTAAACACTGTATCAAATTTATTCTGTTTGTCAGACACTAAAGCTGCATTATACATGTATTTACTCAATATTTCCATATTCATGTCTTTATCCACTGTGTACAATGCATCAGACATATTCTGTACAATAGCTTCTAAATTTTCATTTTGCACTCGGATAACCTCTGCCTGCTGTTGAATCAAACTTTCATTCAAAATTTTTTCTGTTTCATCTGCGACTGTATGAATTATGTATTTTATAGCCTCTCCGTTGTAAATAGGAATTATTTGTATATGCCAGTACGTTTTTCCTCTTTTCGGATGAATATATTCGAACTCTTTGCGGAATGACTTGCCTGTTTGTAAAACATCTATAAAATACCCATTTAGCTTGTCCCCTTCATTCGTATGATGTATTTGTTCAAATCTTTTACCGAAGGCTTCTTCCTTTTTATATATGTAACAATAATCTAAATATCTTTGATTTGAATTTAATAAAATTAAATCAGAGGCACTGTATAATGCTGCTCCAAAATCTTTTTCCTTATAGACCTGATCTAAATATATAAATTTATCTTCAATCCTTGAGCTTGCTTTCTCCGTGAAAAAATAAACTTTTTCATTACAATCAATACCGTATCCTATATTTTTGCAGGATATAATTACTTCTCTAGCCTCAAATTCTTTCGTAAAAATATAGTATTCTCTTTCATTGTCAACAGCTTCAAAGCAAATATGAGAATTTATATTCAATATGCCTTGAACCTCATAAAGTGATTTCCCTATCACTTCTTCATAGGAAAATTTAGTAAGATTCATAAATTCTTT
>CAYQCA010000104.1:1067-13034 GCA_964415835.1 uncultured Clostridium sp.
TTATTAATTCTAGTTACTTTATTATTCTTGCAAAACAATGATGGTTTTTCATAATTGCTTCTCAATTGAAAGTTCATAAAGAATCCTCCGAGCTGTTCGTTACTACTAAATATTTGTGTAACTATGGTATAATTTTATAACAAAATTCCCTTAATTGTAATTATTTCAACAAAAACCATCATAACTATCTTTCTACATTTTTTTACATATTTCAAGAAACCTCCTGATGTTTTCTTCCTCTTTTATTCGATCCGGTTGCAATCTACCCATCCTGTCGCAAAAACCGAGCAACGCTACTTCATTTATGTCTGTTTTCTCTTGCATTGTCTTTATATCAGCAAAAGGTAATTTATTAACAACAAAGAGAATTTGCATATGCCACCTGATAAGTTCAGCCGTTTCTTCGACAAACCCTTCATCATCGGTGCATTCCCGCAAAAACTTTCGGGCCAGTTCTGCTCCTACCTTATCATGGTCGTATGAGGTTATCTTCCCTTTACGTATTTTAGTAGTATCAGGTTTACCTATGTCATGCAGCAAAGCCGCCCACATAAATACTTTTTTATTGTGACTTTCATTCTTTATTTTGGCAGCTTCATCTATAACAAGCATGGTATGATTCCATACATTCCCCTCAGGGTGATGTTTTGGAGATTGATTTGTATTTTTCAGGTTATTTAGCATTCCAAAAGGATATTGCCTGAAATCCTCTGTTTTTGATATATTATTGAAATATAAAGAAGGTTGTTCATCTTCTAAAAGATGAATATTTATTTCATCAAATATTTCCATTTTGTATCCTGCTTAATCTTTTTATTTTTGTATTGGTATTTTATCCATTTTTATTATTTTTTATTTTATGTTACTGTTTTTTATAGTTATACCTATTGAACCGATGCGTTATAGTACATATTACTCAGATGCTTGAAATTCGGCCTCTTTGCTGATTTTAACAAATATGCGGAAACATTTGACCCTCTTATTCTTTTTTTATTTAGTGCTTCGATTATTTTATCAGCAGAGGTAATGCCGATTCCATGTCCGTAATAAAGACCATTATCAAGCAAAAAAGTATTTTCTCCCTGCCATTCAGGGTTCGTGGGTTTTACATCAGGATTTTTAAAATACCTGCCGTCACCGGGCAAATAATCCGCCACCTGTGGGTAATCTACAATCCCGAGATTTCGGTTAAGGTGCTGCCAGTTCATTAGATAAATGTCAGGAAACAGCCTGTTAAAAAGCTCTTCAGGCAGAATATCTACCAGGGCCTTATAATAAACAATTACTTTTGCTGTTGAGCACTCGGTTCCGTATTTTGAGCTGTTAATATAAATATCCTTTATTGCGTCTGATGGTTTAACACCATTTTTTAGCAAAAAGCCTCCCTCCCTCGTTCTAACCCAGTAGTCATCGTTAGCTTTGGATTTACGAAATACCTTGAAGGCTAAACGGCTTCTGTTTAATTCTTTTGCCGCGTTTACAATGCTCTTACGCAACTTCAGTTCAAAAGCCAATTGGTTCATTGAATCATATCTATAAATCTCGCTGCTTGATAATAAAATATTGATTATTTTTGCTTCTATGCTATTTTGAGGATACTTATTGGCAAGGGAATTTCCGTCTATTATGCTATTTCCTATTTTTATCATTATTTTCTCCCTCCTGTCTTCTTTTCAGAAACTGCGAAACGCACAGGATCACATGTCTGAAGGTTTGTTTCACCGGTGTAGAAAAGTAAACTCCTATTTTCTTTAAGCCACTTTATCGAACACCTATATTGCATCTCTGGACTTTTGTTAATATCTAAACATGGTATAAAATTAAGAAATTTACGCGCCAGCTCATTATCCTTAGGATCAGAAGAACGTAACCGTTTTGCAAGCCTGATTAAGTCTTCCCAATTTGCAGCTTCAAAAAATGCCCAAACCAGGTCATAAATAAAAGCACCCTGACGATATCTGCTAAAAATCATCTCTTCAATTACAGGCAATGATTGATTATCTTTATAGACCTTTGACAATATTATTGCTGCAGTATCCAAAACTTCATCATACTCTTCATTTAGTCCATCTTCTCGATACCCTGTTTCCAGAATCCATTTCAATACAGAATAATATTCCTGTCTACTATAAGTATCGAAGGGCACTCCCTTAATAACCTCAAGTGAGCATTTGTTTCTTTGGTTTAAATTGTCCAGGATACTCTTATCCTTTATTCCGGGACCGATTATAAACAGTGATGTAAATTGCAGATTTTTATCATTAATTAGTTTAATTGCCTTTTCGGCATTATTTTTTACCAGGCTATTAAACACAGCTTTTATCTCATTATTTCCTTTTTTAAGTCTAATTTTATCCAATTCGTCTATTTTTCTGAATAACTTTAATGGCATAGCAAATAACACTTCCTTCGAATAATATAGCTTGTTATAACGCCAATTCAAAGACAATTTTTCGGTCTCGTTATATTATATGTGGAGAAATTTTATATGCTACGCTCTTTTGCCCTTTTACATTCGGTCTGCACTTGCACTCATCCTCTTTTTTCGCTATTATATAACAATAATTAATATGATAGGTGGAATACTTAACTAATGAACATAATGCTGGATATATTTGTGCACAACATATTTCCAATCTTTGTTTTAGTAGGATTGGGGTTTTTTCTCGCTAAGAAATTTTCGCTTGATATAGGGACATTAAATAAGATTAATTTTTATTTATTAGTACCATCCTTCACTTTTGTATATCTGTATACTACTTTTATTCCATTTGATATGATTAAGGTTCTATTGGCAACAATTCTCATCATGATTTTGAATTATCCTGTTGCTTATATAGTATCAAGGATCAGGGGTTTTGATTTCAGCATGAGAAACGCTTTTATCAATTCAATTATTTTTTATAACAGCGGAAATATTGGTGTACCATTAATTACTCTGGTATTCAGCAGCGCACCTTTTATTGTTGATGGACATACACCATATCTCAGCTTGGCATTGACTGCACAAATAATGGTTCTTGTTGTTCAAAATATTACGACGAATACTATTGGTTTTTTTAATGCCGGACGCGCTCAGCTCCATTGGAAAGAATCTATAGGCAAAATACTTCAGCTGCCAACAATCTATGCTGTGCCCTCAGCATTTTTATTAAAATTTATCCCTTATGACTTAACCGAGATGCCATTTTGGCCGGCACTGGTATACTTAAGAAACGCCCTTGTACCTTTCGCGCTATTAATACTCGGTGTTCAAATATCCAGGACCAAATTTAAGTCTGTTAATTCTTCAGTTATTTTATCCGTATTTTTTCGATTGGTTGCCGGCCCGATTTTTGCTCTAGGCATAATTTATCTTCTGTCGCTGAATGGGATTGTTGCACAGGCAGTTATGATTTCCGCATCTGTACCTACTGCTGTCAATACTGCACTAATTGCAGTGGAATACGATAATCACCCTGATTTTGCATCTCAAGCTGTTTTAGTTTCAACTCTTGCTTGTACAATTACATTATCAGTTGTAATCTATATGTCTCGTATAATGTTTCCTGTATGAAAAGAAATAAAAGTTGTTAAACTATAAACAGTTTACGAGATTGGAGTGAGAAAATGGCAGAAAACAAGTCTAAGGAAAAAAACATGGCAAAACCAATTGAGAATCATGGTTCTGCAGCCTGGGCCAATATTGAGGAAACAAAAAGGGTTTCAAATGTTACTATACCCAGTGAAGTCCAGGTGAGAAATGCTAAAGAATATGTTGATACCAATGAGAAATAAAAAAGCCTCCAGATAATTGGAGGCTATTTTATTACTGTTCTGCAAGTTTTTTATAGGTTTGATATTTTTCCAACGCCTGTTTTTCAGCTAAATCAAATGCAGCATTAGCCCTTTCAGGGAATACATTCATCAGTGATGAATAACGCACCTCACCCTTGATAAAATCTTTGTATGATGCGGTAGGTTCTTTTGATTCAAGTGTGAATGGATTCTTACCTTCTTCCTTAAGCATGGGATTATACCTGTATAGGTGCCAGTATCCTGCCTCGACTGCACGCTTTTCTTCAAAAATACTTGTCCCCATACCCGACTTGATTCCATGGCTAATACAGGGCGAATAAGCAATTATCAGCGACGGACCTTTATAGCTTTCAGCCTCAGCGATAGCTTTTATAGTTTGATTCATATTTGCGCCCATAGCTATCTGTGCTACATAAACATAGCCATAGCTCATTGCCATCATGCCTAAATTCTTTTTCTGTACCTGTTTGCCTGCAGCTGCAAATTTGGCAACAGCACCTGTCGGAGTTGACTTTGATGCCTGACCGCCTGTATTTGAATATATTTCTGTATCCATGACAAACATATTTATATCATCGCCTGTAGCCAGAACATGGTCCAGCCCACCATATCCAATGTCGTATGCCCAGCCGTCACCACCTATCATCCAGATGGACCGCTTTATGAGATAATCCTTCTTTTCCATTATCTCCTCTAAAACTTTATTACCTGTATAATTATAGCTGTTTAATGCATCTAAAACATGTTTTGAAGCTGCCTTTGAGCCTTCTCCGTCTTCTTTTTTGTCCAGCCATTCCGTGAAAGCAGCTTTAACCTTGTCATCAATATTTGATTTTAGAGCCTCATTCATAAGGTCTGCAATTTTGTGCCTGATCTGCTTAACTCCAAGATACATTCCATATCCGTATTCAGCATTATCCTCAAACAGAGAGTTCGCCCAAGCGGGACCTTTTCCCTGAGCATTTGTGTTGTATGCTATTGAAGGAGAGCTGGCAGCCCATATGGATGAGCATCCTGTTGCATTGGCAATCATCATACGGTCGCCAAACAACTGGGTTAGAAGCTTGATATACGGTGTTTCTCCGCAGCCGGGGCAGGCTCCGTTGAATTCGAGCAACGGTGTAACCAGCTGACTTCCTCTAAGCGTTTTTGGATCAAGAACGCCCTCTTTATCCTTGACTGTCAAGGCAAATTCCCAATTTTCAGATTGCTCTTTAATACCCTCTTCGGCAGGTTTCATTACAAGAGCCTTTCCTTTTGCAGGACAAACATCTGCACAATTTCCGCATCCGGTACAGTCAAGCGGTGCCACCTGTACACGCAGCCGCAGATTTTCAAGACCTTTTCCGGTAGCCTGTTTTGTTTCAAAAGTTTTTGGTGCCCTTTGAACCTCGTCTTCATCTAACATAAATAGTCTAATTGTAGCATGAGGACATACATACGAACATTGTCCACACTGGATGCATTTTTCGATCTGCCACTCCGGCAGCATTACTGCTATACCACGCTTTTCATAGGCTGTCGTTCCTAATGGGTGAGTACCGTCTTCCATGCCCTTAAATGCACTTACCGGTAAATTATCACCCTCTTCTTTTGCCATAATTCTCTGTATTCTCTTAACAAATTCCGGCTCATCTTTTTCCGGCAACGGCTCATCCTGTACATTCTTCCATGTATCAGGCACATTCACCTTTACCAGAGCATCTATACCCTTGTCAACTGCTGCATAATTCATATTGACTATTTTTTCGCCTTTTTTACCATACAGCTTTTCAATCTGCTTTTTCAGATATTTAACAGCATCCTCAACAGGAATTATGTTAGCCAGCTTGAAAAACGCAGACTGCATTATCATATTAATTCTATTGCCAAGTCCGATCTCAGACGCTATATCAATCGCATCTATTGTATAGAAATTAATATTGTTATTGGCAATAAATCTTTTTATTGATGGTGGCAAGTGAGTTTCCAGCTCGGTTTGATTCCACGGGCAGTTTAGTACAAAGGTACCATTCTTCTTTAAGCCTTTTAAAATATCATAATTATATAAAAAGGCCATATTGTGGCATGCTATATAATCCGCGTTGTAAACGAGATACGGGGACTTGAGCTGTTTCGGTCCGAATCTTAAATGTGAAGTGGTCGTACCTCCGGATTTCTTACTGTCGTAGGAGAAATAGCCTTGAACAAACATATTGGTATTGTCACCGATTATTTTAATTGCAGATTTATTTGCTCCAACTGTACCATCAGAACCCAAGCCCCAGAATTTGCAGCTTATAGTCCCTTGTGGTGTAGTTTCGATGATTTCTCCTTCAGGAAGTGACAAATGAGTAACATCGTCCACAATACCTATAGTAAAGTTGTCCTTGGGCTGAGGCTGTTTTAGATTTTCATAAACGGCTATAATCTGTGATGGTCTGGTATCTTTAGACGCCAGTCCATATCTTCCACCCACTATTACCGGTTTATTGTTCTTTGTATAATACAGTTTTGATACATCCAGGTATAGTGGTTCCCCAGGTGAACCGGGTTCTTTAGTTCTGTCCAGTACTGCAATTTTTTCCACCGTTTGTGGCATTACATTGAAAAAGTATTTCTCTGAAAATGGTCTGTATAAATGTACTCTGACAACTCCTACCTTTTCACCTTTAGCCATTAAATAATCAATAGTTTCGTCAATTGTGTCGCAAACTGATCCCATAGCAACAATAACATACTTTGCATCAGGAGCTCCGTAGTACTCAAAGGGTTTGTATTCACGGCCTGTTATTGTTTTAATCTGCTGCATGCAATCGTTAACAATGTCGGGAACACTATCAAAGAACTGATTCTGTACTTCTCTGCCCTGGAAGTATACATCAGGATTTTGGGCTGTTCCTCTGGCAACAGGGTGTTCGGGATTCAGTGATCTGTTTCTGAAATCATTTATTGCGTTATAGTCAACAATTTTTGCAAGCTCATCATATTCAATTACCTGAATCTTTTTGTACTCGTGAGAGGTTCTGAAACCATCAAAAAAATGTATAAACGGTATTCTTGCTTTAATTGCAGCCAGATGAGCTACACATGCCAAATCTGCTACCTCCTGCACATTAGATGAAGCCAGAAGAGCTACACCTGTCTGGCGGCATGCCATTACATCCTGGTGATCTCCAAAGATTGAAAGCGCATGGGTTGCAATTGCTCTGGCCGATACATGCAGTACACCAGGCAATAATTCCCCCGCCATTTTATACAGGTTTGGAATCATCAATAAAAGCCCCTGTGAAGCAGTATAAGTTGTGGTCAGTGCACCTGCCGCAAGTGAACCGTGCATAGTTCCGGCTGCACCTGCTTCAGATTGCATTTCTACTACTTTTACCTCTTGTCCAAAAATATTTTTCTTCCCGTGTGCCGACCATTCATCCACGCCTTCACCCATAGGAGTAGATGGAGTAATTGGAAATATTGCTGCTACATCGGTAAATGCATATGACGAATACGCCGCAGCCTGGTTTCCGTCCATTGTTTCTGTTCTAGGCATTTTTTCTTCTCCTTAAATTAATTAAATTTATACTCAATGTTAAAATTGGTGCTGACACCTAAAATACGGTATTTATTTTCTCCAAAACAAGTATAAATATGTTATTAAATTATCTGAGAATATGCCTGTTTTAAAAATACTATTTCTAATTTTTAATCTTTATTTCCAATCTTTGTGTAAATTTTGTATACCATTCCTGAGGAAGCAGTCTTTCATCTTTCACATTGTTTCTTTCCCCTAAAAGCTCCTTGCAAAGAGCCATCATAATATGTCCTCGAAGATTGTTATTATTGCCATTTTTAAATTGATCAAGTAAATAAACAAGCGCTTCATCACCCATCTTTAAAATATTTTCATATTCTGTTTGATGAGTCCTAATATAGTCCTGGGGATTTGAAGATGTACCCGGAGAAATTATTTTTTCAATGTATCTCTCTATCTCCTCATTTTTTATTGTGGTTTCATTATTTTTATTGTCAGCCATACTCCCGCTTAAAGCACCACGTAATAAATCCAAATTCTCCCCTAGTCTTGACAGGTCTCCGTATTTCTCTTCAAAAGCAGCTCTCTGGAACGTAAATGAAGTATTATATTCTGATTCCTCCAGTTTTCCATTTGACTGTGAATCCCTGAATGCAAAAGTTACCTCATCAAGATTATCTATCATACAGAATGCGATTAATGCACTTGATCTCGAATTTTTTTCTATATCAGAATCAGGTTCGACTATTGGCCATTGGCCATTATATGGCTCTGCTGAAGCTGCTTCATAATATATGGTTAAACTATAAGGTTTTTTAGTTGTCTTCATTGAAATATATTTCTGTATAAAATAATTATCCGGAACAGGCAAACTATCCGCAACTTTACCTACTTTTACATTGTCACCTATAAATGGAGTTTTGTACTTTGCTATTTTACTTAATTCATAGTATGGCAAATTAACTCTTACCACGAATCCATAGGTCACCGTCCCTGTATCTCCGTACTTCAACACCACAGTATAAATATATTCCCCGGTTTCCGCAGGAGCCTGTATATATAAATCCCCATTAAGGAATGATGGATTGAATGAGTTCGATGTTCCAGAGCTTGAATCATTTTTTCCTATACAAATCGATGAAATTTGTTCAACTGTAAAATTATACTTATTATCGGTTTTCAATTTTTGATTACTAAGTATAAGCTGCTGTTCTGAAGCGACATTCACTACATTTTCAGAGGTATATTCAAAATTTGTCGGGTAATCCGAATCAGCCTGGATATGCGTACCTCGATATGACCAGCTGTAAGTCCCTCTAATTGCTGACTTGGTTTCTAAATTTTCTGCACTGATAAACAAATCAGGCGGAGTCTCCTTGCCCTTACCAACTCCCGCACCTAAAATCATTGCTCCGGAAATTACAATCAGAAGCAACACTCCAGAAAGAATTACTACACTTCTGGACTTTTTACCATGTTTCATTATTGCAATCAGTCTCTCCTTCAAGCTCCTCTTCTCTTCACACATGGTTGCCTGCAGTACTCCAACAGGATATTTATTATCTGCAGCAACAGATATCAGTGTTTCTCCATAGGCTTGCTTTTCACTAATATTAAGGTTTTTGATTACAGCTTCATCACAAGCCAGTTCACAGGCGCGGTTTATTTCCTTTTTAATCAAGTACATAAGCGGGTTAAACCAGTGAATTGCTGAGGCCAGCATTGTGAACCATTTAGTTGCTATATCAAAATGTTTTAGGTGCGTAATCTCATGAAGTAAAATGTTCTTTAGTTGGGGTTCACTATAGTCTATATTGGGTATAATTATTTGCGGTCTGATTATACCAATCAGCATTGGAGTTGTTATAAACTGATTACGCGAAAGCCTAATCTTTTTACGTCTGTTTAATAAGTCCTGCAGCATTTGATTTTCGTCATTTGCAGCCGGGATATTTACTGCTTTGATATGTTTTGAAAACCTCATATATCCAAACAGGTTGCTTGCAAGTACAATAATAAAGCCAAAAAACCATATAACTAAAGCATATTTGTTAAATAGGTCCTGTAAATATTGCGTTGCGTCAATTTTAGAATTATAAGTACTGTATTCGTCATTTTCTTGGCTCTCTGGTGCTAAAAATAACTCTGATGTGCCTTTATCTGTTTTTTCCATTTGAGTTGTCACACCATGAACAGTTTCTGTAACAGCCTTTTGACTGCCATAAAATAGTTCATTCATAATGCTTGCTTCAAATGAGAATGGCATAATTAATCTAATTAACACTATAACCCATAACAAGTATTGAATTGACTTTGAAAATCTGTGTCTTATAAACGGCCTCAAAACAAACAGTAATACAGCAAGAATACTGCCTGACAGAGAAAGAGAAAGTAATAGTTTAACTGTTTCATTCATCACTGTCACCTACCTTAAACATACTGCGCAGCTCTTCAATGTCGCTTTTATCAAGCCTTTTACTTCCTAAAAGGGATGCGATCAGATTTTTTGCACTGCCGGAATACAAGCGGTCAATTAAACTCTGAGTGGAATAATCGTTATATTCAGCCTCAGTTACCAGTGGCCTATAATAAAATACTTCTCTCTTCGTTGCTAAAACTACGCCCTTTTCACAGAGCCTGCGAAGCAATGTTTTTATTGTTGAGGTTTCCCATTCACTGGTCTGTTCAAGCTTTTTCCTGATCTCTGAAATGGGAAGCTCACATCCTGCGTCCCATAATACTTTCATTACTTCAACCTCTGAATCTGTTATTTTCGCTGCTAGTTTACCCATATTTACCTCCTGCAGGTTACAAGTGTAACTCTATTTGTAGTCTACACTTGTAACCTGTAAATGTCAATATGTAATAAAGTTATTTTCTGATAATTTTTTAGTATGTGCCACATATTACTTTTTGCCAGTACTGTATTTAAGTCACTTATGTAAAGAAGGGTGTCGCATCGTGCAACACCCTTTTTATACATAAAAATATTCGCTTTTTCACAACCTTAAAAGAGCAAATTATAACTCATCAAGCATTACATTAACTCTTACTAAAGCTTTTTCAATAGCTTCCTGCCGTTCAAGTTCTGTCGTTCCTGTACCATCAACTAAAATCTCATTAAAACTACTAATACCTATAAACTTCATTATGTCTTCAACATAATTTAAGCCTTTGTTTAGTGCCGGTCGTAAAATCCAAGGAATATTACCGCCCGAAGACTGAACGTAAATAAATATACGTTTTTTATCACCCAATAGGCCATATGGTTTTTGATCTTCAAAAGCTATGGTTTTTTTATCTTGTACTATACAATCAAGGTACTCTTTTAGTGGCGCAGGGAACGAAAGACTCCACATTGGTGCAGCAAGTATATAGATATCAGCTGCCACAAACTGGTCACATAATTTTATAATTTGTTTAACTTCTTCTTGCTCTTTAATTGCTAATTTTGACAAAGCTTCTGAGCTGATAATTGTGCTTCTGCTTTCAAAATAGCTGAATTTTAACTGAGGTATGTGCTCTTTATATAAATCAATTTCTTCGAGAACTAAATCAGGATATTTTTCTAAAATCCCATTAACCAGTTTCCTTCCAACAGTCCTGCTAGAAGACATTTCCTCAGGCTTTGAGTTAACAGTAATATAAAGTATCTTTTCCATATACCTTCTCCTTAATAATAAATATAATTATAATATTTACTATCAAAATTTTTATATACTGTTAACCCAAGTATTTTATATATAGCCTCGCGATCTTATTAATCTTTATTCTTTTTAACCGGAACAATACCTGACATATCCCCAATAACATTTATTAATTCAGTATTTGACGGAACAACTATCTTTGCATTGTTTTTCAGAGCCGTTTCTGTTGTCTGAAGTTGCTTTAAGAGCTGCGCATTGCCTTTGAAATACTGTTCAGCGGCTTCATTAACCAGTTTAATCGCCTGAGCTTCACCTTCGGCTTCTAGAATTTTTGCCTGTTTTACGCCTTCTGCTTTTTTAATTTCAGACCTTTTTATACCGTCTGCGGTTGTTTCTGCAGCTGTTGCAAAGTCTATTGCAGCTATTTTTTCGTTTTCTGCCTTAACAACCTTGTTCATTGTTTCCTGAACATCCTTCGGTGGATCAATTTCCTTCAGCTCTGTCCTCATAATATCAATACCCCAGCGTTTTGTCTCTGCTTCGAGGGTATCATGCAAATCAGTGTTTATTTTTCCACGTTCACTGTTTGCAGACCTTAGTGACATAGTTCCGATTATATTTCTCAATGTAGTCCTGGCGAGATTAACAATCTGATACTTGTAATTGGATGCATTGTATTGAGAATTCTTTACACTTTCTTCGTCATCTTTCACCTTAAAATACACCTGTGCATCTACAGTTGCATTGAGGTTATCATTCGTAATAATAACCTGAGGATCCGCATTTACCATTTGTTCAGTTATGTTTACAAGATAAATCTTTTGTATAACTGGAATTATCCAGTGAAAGCCCGGTTGTGCAAACTTTGAGTATTTGCCTAGCGTTTCTACCAGTCCTCTTTCGGTCGGTCGGACAATTCGGATTCCCGCAAAAAATATAACCAGCGCAAGAATAAGTAAAGCAACAATAATATAAATAGTCATATAATTCCCCACCCTTCTTTATCAACACTAT
>CAYQCA010000105.1:0-12518 GCA_964415835.1 uncultured Clostridium sp.
ATTATGAGGAAATTTACAGTATTTTGAGAATGAGAAGCATATCTGAGATCAGGATCGCTGTAATGTCGTTTCTGGATAAAATTATGAATTTTATGGAGAGGACCTCCAATAAAAGCGGAAATCAGATAGTGCAGGAGGTTTTGAATTATATTGACAAATGCTACATGTCATCTGACATATCTGTAGCTGAAATATCTGAAAAGATTTGCCTCACACCTAATTATATATCCGCTTTAGTTAAAAAAGTAACCGGTGAAAACTTTAGCGATATTGTTTTGAAAAAACGTATTGAGAGGGCAAAAGAGCTTTTGTTTGACGTAACCCTTAAAACTTATGAAATTGCTGAGATGGTAGGTTATACAAATCCGAATTATTTTAGCAGCACATTCAGAAAAATAGTGGGATTAACTCCCGCTGAATTCAGAAATCAATTCTGTAGCTAAAAATTTATTTCTGTTTTTGGAGGTAAGAATACACATGACCTTTGAAGATATTTTTCCACACTCCCCGGACGTTTATGAAAGAGTCAATTCTGATGGGGGTTTTTCGAAAGGATGGGGCATGCACTTTATGCCCATTGAAGATAAATGGCTTGATGTTCATACACATGTTGGAGAGGAAGCATCTGAAGATATAGGTATGATGATTTCGAGATATTTATGCTTTGTAAAAGAGTTCAGATTGACCCGTATAGCGGTAATACTTCCAATGCTCTCCAGGTATGAGCGGAAAGACGATTATTTGCAAAATATCAATAAATTTCTAATTGAAGTTCGAAAAAACGTTGAGCTCTTACCATTTTTGTATATAGATTATAAAGACCCGGATGCCTGTTTCATCGAAGAAGCGGTTAATATGGGGATTTCAGGCGTCAAGCTGCACAATGCCCCTATTATAACCGAAGGTGGAGACCACAAGGTTTGGTTGTCCCCAGCCTGGAACCGGGTATTCAAAGAAATTGAAAAACACAATCTTCCAGTTTTGTGGCATGTAACTCAGAGATTAACAGATTCACCCTATACAGGCGGAAGCAGAAACGCATACTGGAAGGATGGATGGGAGAAAGGTATAACATATACCAATGAGGATTTACTGCAAATCTTTTTACAAGTGGTAGAAGCGTTCAGCGGAATCAATTTTATTTCCGCTCACCAACTGCATTTAGGGTGGGATCGCTTGTCAATGCTTTTCGACAGCTACCCGAACCTTTATACAGATACATCGGTAGGTTGCAGAGTTAATCGGTTTGACACAATGTACGAACATGACATAGATTATATAAGAACAGTATTTATAAATTATCAGGACCGGATTTTATTCGGAACTGATGCATTTTTGGAAAATGCAGCTTATACCAGGTACTTTGAAGAACTATACAACAGTTATTTCCGATTTATAAAGCAATTGCATCTCCCTCATGATGTTCTTCAAAAAGTAGCATGGCAAAATGCAGAAAAAATACTGGGACTGGAGTCAGGAAAATGAATAAATGTAAAATAGCAATAATAGGTATAAGCGGTTTTGGAGAAGAACATCTTGCTGCTGCAGAAAAACTTGAAGCAGAAAGTCTGATTCAATTAGCCGCAGTATGCGATACGAACTTTGAAATTAATAAAGAAAAATTGGAAAACTTGAATCGTAGAGGAGTAAGGTATTACAGTGATTATACTGAGTTATTGAGAAACGAAAAGGAACTTGGCTTTGTAGCTGTATCTACACCTATTCATTTACATAAAAAAATGGCTATAGATATAATGGAAAGCGGCTATAATGTTCTGTTAGAAAAGCCTCCGGCAGTTACAATACAGGATGTAAGAAGTATAATTGCCACATCCCGAAAGACCGGCAAGCTGTGCGGTATTAATTTTTGCATTACCTCAGGAAAATCCTTTATTGAGCTAAGAAGCCTCATTAAATCAGGCAGACTTGGGCGTATAAAAAGTATAACCGGAGTAGGCTTGTGGAAAAGAAACGATAGTTATTATGGAAGAACCCCCTGGGCTGGAAAGCTTATGTTAAATAGCCATTATGTTCTTGACGGAACTATAAACAATCCCCTTGCACATCTGGCAAACAATATGCTTTTTGCCGCTTATTCTGCAGGGGCAAAAAAAGTAGCCGGTATCACCTCAGAACTTTACCATGCTCATCAAATACAGGGAGATGATACTTCCTGCTATAAAGCTCAGATGGACAATGGAATAGTATTAAATTACTATGCCACCCTTTGTGCTGAAAAAGAAGTGGCTCCCTATATTATAGTCAAAGGGTCAGAGGGTAGAGCAGTATGGAATTACAAAAATGAGCTCCAGATAGATATTTCAGGAAACAGCTCGCATGCGTATGAGAAAAAGAACTATGGAGCAGAAAGCTATACTGAAAATATGTATAGAAATTATGTATCAGTAATTATGGGCGACGAAAGGGAACTGCTGTGCAATGTTTTTGACACTGAGGAATTTGTTGCTGCATCAAATGGGGCCTATGAGTCTTCAGGCCGCATACATGATATTTCTGGCAAATATATACGCAGATATGAGAATAATGGTTCTATTGACACAGAGATAAAAGATATTAACAGTATAATATTAAAAGCCGTTGAGCAGGAAAAGCTATTCTCGGAAACAGGCGTTGAATGGGCAGTACCCGGGAAGCTCTTTTCGCTAAAAGACTATGATGAATTTAGGATGTTTTTTGTTTATTAATTTACAAATAAAGCCCTCCCGGTACAAAACAATGAGTTGAGTCACCGGAAGAGCTTTACAAATTAATCATTCCTTAAATTCCTTAGTAGGTTTATCTGATATATTTTAGTGCCTTTTGAAGTGAATATGCTGCTTCCCCAACAGTTATTGTATCATCGGCATTGAAAGCAGCTTCCGGACTAACAGGCAATATGTTAAGTGCTCTGCATATGGATATATTTATATTATCAGCATTTGCAAACAGTTCACTGTGCTTTGCAATTTCTTCATACCCCAATAAGTTTATCAGCAGTGAGACATATTCTTTTTTTGTAATTTTTTCAGTTCCGTTAAAGCTGTTGCCTGTTGCTTTAATAATACCGTTTTGAACAGCTGATTCAATATAGTTATAGTATTCACTTTCTTTGTTGATATCAGAAAAACTGTCTTTACTTGCAGGCTGCGAATAGATAAAGTTCTGAATACCAATTGTCAGTGAAAGCATCTTTACTGCCTCCTGACGTGAAAGCTTCTGGTCATAATCAGGGATGTTACCAGAAAAGGTTCCTTGAGCTATCAGCATTTCAATACTGTCAGCCGCCCAATGGTTTTCGTTTAATACTCTTTTTTGTATTTCACTGCCATCCCAGCTTATTTGTTTTCCGGTTTTTGCATCGATAAAATATGAGAAATACTCTCTTGGTTTCAGAACTATTCTGGTATCACCGGAGCTCTCCCTACCTTTTTCGCTATAAGTATATGGAGTGTAATATTCCAAATTCAAATCAATATTCTGAATATATGTTTTTTTAGCATCTTGGCTGCTGATAATATCAGTAGGCTTTGGGAAATCTAAATCATGCCAGTTTATATTGATATTTTTAATATTTCCTGTTACATTATCTATAACAATATTTATTGAATCATTAGTAAAAATGCCATTTTCAACTCTAGGGTACATAAATGTATAGACCTGAGCAGGGAAACCATCTATTTGATTATTCTTACTATTATTATCACAAAAAGCACCATACTGATTAGGGAATAACTCCTTTATTATCTTGTCACTAGTTTTCTTGGCATCCTCGTAGCTTACTTTTGGAGTAACTTCTTTCTGTGGTGCCGAACTACCAATATCACTTTCATAAGGTTTGTATCGACTAAAACTTAAATAATAAATATTTCCAGTATCAAGATTAACGCTAATACTTAGACCTATATTCTCATTATCTAGTCTTAAATCGTAAATTTTATTATATTGATTTTGAAGGCCACCAATTCTGAATGAACTATTTTTTGATTCCTGCAATTTGATATTTAATGTTTTCTCAATGTATTTCCTTGCCTTTTCTATAATCTCTGCGCCTTGAGTCTCATTAATTGCTTGTGTTTGAACTTTTGCTCCGGGAACCATCTGATCATACTTTTTGCTAGAATTACCATACCATTTTAGTATTGGATCCTTTACTATATTCATTGTTTTTGCATCCAGGAATCCATCTATCACAGGTATATATACCTGTGAAACTTCTGGCTTGTCATAAGAATCTGATATAGTATATTGCAATTGCATATTTATCATGCCGGTATATTTGCTTTTTAACTGCTCAATATCTTTTATTCCCTTAGCTGACGGGTATTTGATTTCTTCATTCATTAATTCATAAGGCGTATAAAAACCGCTTACTTTGCCGTTGCTGGCATTAACAGAAATATTGTAAGTTATTTCTGGCGCAATTATGTTATTTACCTTTTGCACATATGAAAATTCGTACTGTGGAACATCTCTTATTCCACCTGTTTTTTCATAGATGTATTCCTCTTTGGGGATGTAGACTAAATTTTTATTTTCAGTTTTTACATTTTCCGAAATAAACTTATCTGCGACTTCCTTGGCCTTTTTCTTAGTAATAGTCACTATGTTTTTACTTTGATTGGAAGACCACATCTTGTAATTTACCAATTCTCCGGTATCAGCGGATATAGATAGAGAACCGCTTGTGTTCATTTGAAAGCCAGATAATTCTGCTCTCCAGGTTGGTTTCATCAAGTTGTATCCATTTTCAAAAGTAATATTGGTAATATTATACCCTTCAATAAATTTAAATGCTTTGAATATTTTACTTGCTTCTTCTTTGCTAATCTTAGTTTCTGCTTCCTGCACAGCTTCATTTTGCAGTTGAAGTTCTCCAGCTGCTTCCATCAATCTAATTTTATCAGTTTCTGTAGTTGCCCCAACTACTGTAAATTGTGTTGCCAGCAGACACAATGCTAATAACATAGCTGCCAGTAATCTAATCTTCTTACTCATGATGCCCTCCTAAGTAACGGTTATTTTGCTATATTATACCATAATATAATATTTGGCTCAATCAACTATAAAAAGATTATACCTTTCTATAAAAAAAACATCTTTAAACTGCCATTGGTACAATAAAAGATTGGTCTTGGAAAATACCCATTTTGAAATAAAATATAGTCATAGGAAACGCAAAAGCTGTTTCCTGAATAAGATAAAAATCTTATTAATAAAATGTTTGGAGGGGTTAAAAGATGATAAAATTCAGGCTAGTATCTTTGGGTGCACTTGTTCTCTCAGGGGCTATGTTGTTTAGTGCTTGTGGTTCAGGTAAGACTACTGACAACAGTACAAATGCATCAACATCGACGACGGTTGCTACTTCAACAGACTCGGCTCAGTCGGAAAAAGCCAAATTAAAAGGTGATTTGGTGTACTGGTCGATGTGGAATGAGACAGAAGCACAGGCTGCAGTTATCACAGAGGCGATCGACGACTTTCAGAAAGAAAATCCTGATGTCAAAATTTCAGTACAATGGAACGGCCGTGACATTAGAAAAACACTTAAGCCGGCATTGGATGCAGGACAGGTAATTGATATCTGGGATGAAGACACTGAAAGAGTAGTAAAGAATTATCAGACTTATTCTCTAAAACTTGATGATTATTTGAACAAGACATATCCAACTACAGATGGAAAATCATATAAAGAATCAGTAATGGGCTCACTTGTTGATCTTGCAGCAAGTTACTCAACAGACAAGGGCGTCTATGCAATACCGTACCAGCCGATGATGATTGCATTTATGTATAATAAAGATCATTTTGCTAAAGCAGGCATATCTTCAGTACCAAAAACATGGGCAGAATTCACAGAGGCCTGTGCTAAATTAAAGGCAGCAGGATTTATTCCTTTGACAAATGATGATGCTTATATTGATTTGCCACTGGGATATCATTTGTCCAGATATATAGGAGAGAAACAGGTTGAAGAGCTTGTAAAGGATAAGACCGGTGCCAAGTGGGATGATCCTAAGGTATTAAAGGCTATAAAGGACTATGAAGAACTTGCTTCAAAAGGTTATATCTCCTCAGCAGTTGCTACAAACAAATGGCCTGCAGGCCAACAGGAAGTTGCTACCGGTAAGGTCTCAATGTATTTGAATGGAACATGGCTGCCAAATGAAATTAAAGATTCAACAGGTCCTGACTTCAAATGGGGACAATTTGCATATCCTGCAGTTGAAGGTGGAGTTGAAGGAACAGAAGCAGCTAATTATGGTGCACAGGCATTCCAGATCAATAAGGATTGCAAATCTCCTGATGCTGCATTTGCATTCCTCGCAAGTCTTACAACAGGTAAATGGGATAAAGAGCTTTCAGACAAAACTTTAGGAGCTCCAATGTCAATTACTAACGAATGGCCTTCACAAATAGCTGATGAAAAGGAAATTTTCGGTTCTCTTAAAATATGTTATCCTTGGGGCGCCGGAGTAGAAGCTGATGCAGATAAATCCCCGATACTGAATTCCAACTTTACAAAGCTCTGCAGCGGACAAATTAAAGCAGAACAATTTATAAGCAATGTAAAGGCTAATAAAAATTAATTTTTGCGATGCATTCTATAGCAGGGGAGCTATTACTACGCCCCCCTGCTATACTAGATTCTACAACAAACCACTAAAAATGTAAGGGGGCACCGTAATGAAAAAAAGTAAATTGATGATGGTGGCTTTTATAGGACCTGCTTTATTTACATTCCTATTGGTATACCTGTATCCGACTATTAGAACGGCTATCATGAGCCTGTTTTATGTTAAGAATGTTACAGATTCATATTCAAAATGGGAGTTTGTAGGCTTTGATAATTATGGAAGATTGTTAAACAGTACATTATTCAGAACATCCTTAGGGAACATAGCATATATTTGGTTATGGGGCGGCTTGATTGTATTGCTGTTTGCTTTAGTATATGCAATAATTCTAACTTCAGGGGCACGAGGTAAATCCTTCTTCCGCTCAGTAATATATTTGCCCAATATCGTCTCTTTTGTAGCGTTGGGGACAATGTGGATTCACTATGTTTACAACCCTGAATATGGCCTTTTCAAAAAAGTATTTGGAGCTGTTGGATTAACGGCGCTTTCTGAATTTAAATGGACTGCACCCGACTCATTGTTGTTTTCGCTGACGGTTGCTTATTCATTCGGTATGATAGGTTATTTTATGCTTATATTTATGGCAGGAATAGAAAAAATTCCGGTGGACTTTTATGAAGCAGCAACTATTGAAGGTGCCGGTTTATTAAAAAAGTTTACAGGCATTACTCTACCGCTGATGCGGGATGTGTTCAAAACGTGTATAACCTTATGGTCTGTAAATGCATTAGGTTTTTTTGTTTGGTCGCAGGTATTTTCTCCTCTAAACCCGGAAACTGGAACAGTCACACCAATGGTTTATATGTATAATACTGTATTTGGTAAAAACTTTATTGTAAACGACCCTAAGCTTATAAACGCCGGAGCAGGTTCTGCTGTTGGGGTTATTTTAACTATTCTCACTCTGGTAATATTCGGAGCAGTGAATCTTTTTATAAAAGACAGAAAGATTGAATATTAAAGGAGGACTACGTATATATGAAGAATGAATTTAATCTCAAAAAAGAAATAAGGCTGCTTCCGGGATACTTGCTGTTATTTGCATGGCTTGCTTTTACCATATTGTTAATTGGCTGGGTTCTGGTTGCATCTGTTTCTACATCAAAAGGAATCTTTTCTGATAATTTGTTCGAGTCAGGTGTGCATTTTGAAAACTATGTAAAGACGTTTGTTAAAAACAAGGTCGGAGTATATTTTATTAACAGCTTGATTTACACTTTTTCATCATGCTTTTTTATAATTGTAATTTCGGCTCCATGTGCATATTACCTTTCGAGGTATACGTTCAGAGGAAATAAATTTATACAGAACTTGTTTGTATCGACGCTTGGAATTCCGCAAATTATGATAATACTGCCTCTTTTTTCAATTGCGGCAAGCCTCAATATGATAAATTCCCGCTCTGTTTTGGTTATTTTATATACTTGCTTATATGTTCCATTTACTGTTTTCTTTCTGATGAGCTTCTTTTCGAATCTTTCATTTGCATTTGAGGAGGCAGCAGCAATAGACGGCTGCGGACCTATAAAAACCTTCTGGGTTATAATGCTTCCGCTTGCACAGCCCGGTATAATTACAGTTACAATCTTTAACTTTATTACTGTATGGAATGAATTTTTTATGGCGTTGATTTTTGTGAACAAATCCTCATTAAGGCCATTGGGAGTGGGACTTTACAGCATGATTCAATCAATGAGATATACAGGCGACTGGGCAGGTATGTTTGCAGCAGTTGTCGTAGTATTTTTGCCAACTTTGCTCATCTATATATTTCTGTCTGAAAAAATCATTGCCGGTGTTACTGGGGGTGCGATTAAGGGGTAATATCCCAGATAAGGTTTATATAGATATATTTATTTATATTAAAAAAAATGGTAGAATGTATAATAAAATCAGCTGGAGTTGATAAGCCTTGAACGGTAAATTGTATTTGGGATGTAAAATACTGATGCCTGTATTTGTTTTAGTGTGCCTTATCTCATTATGCGGCTGCAATAATAAGGATAGAGCTTCAGGCAGCAAAGACAATATTGAATATCTCTCAATGTGGAATACTTGGGAACCCCAGGCTGAATATTTCAAACAAATGTCAAAAAAATTTGAAGAAGAAACAGGTATACAGGTCAAGATAGACTTTATAGGCAGAAATGTTCTTACTAAGGTTAAAAGCCGCTTCAGAATGGGAGATCCGCCTGATTTGACCGATCAGGATTTCAATGAGATTGAAGCTGCTATTTCATCGAAATACCTGGAAGCAATCGATTTAACCAATGTTCTTTACTCTGAGGAATTGACAGAAGAGAACATTAAGCTAAAAGATGTTTTTGATAACAATCTATTGGACTTATATGCAAATGACAATAAGATGTATTACTTTCCATATGAATTTATAACATCCGGGTTTTTTTATAATAAGAATTTATATAAACAGTATGGTCTGTCCGCCCCGGCAAACTGGGATCAATTCATGAGCAATAGCGAGATATTGTATAAAAATAATATCAGTCCCATGGCATCTGATGGAAGTGTTAATTTTTACAATGCATATTACTATTGCTGGTTAGTTCAGAGGATATTAGGGACTGGCGCATTAAAAGAAGCAGCAATGGACAAGGATGGAAGCACGTGGGATAATCCCGGATACCTCGAAGCTGCAAAGATGGTATATGAGCTTAGCAAGGCGGGTAAATATTATTTCCAGAAAGAGTACAGTGAAAGTGAGTGGCCAAATGCCCAGATTGAATGGGCTAAAGGTAAATCGGGCAGTTTGCTTTGCTCAACCTGGATTCCTTCAGAGACTAAGGCATATAAGATACAAGATTTTTCATATGGCTTCTATCCATTCCCTGAGGTTATTGGAGGGAAAGGAAAAAGTACTGACATTGAAGTCGCCTTTATAGGTTGTGTCATTCCCAAGGGAGCAAAGAATGCTAACAATGCGGTTGCATTTTTAAAATTTATATCAAAAAAGGAAAATGCACAGAAATTCAGCGAAATCACCGATACTATTTCTGCAAGAAAAGATGTGGATTATCCGGAGAATCTTGCTGATGTTCAGAAATACAGGGAAAGAATGACTGCATCATATATGTCCTATGATGGAGTATGGATGGATATGCCAGAATGGTGGACTAATGTCTTTCTTACTCTCAATGATCAGTTGTTTTTTGGGGAGATTGAACCAGAGAAATTTATAGAAAAGATAAAAAAAGAATCAGCGGCTTTCTGGGCCCGATAAGAAGGTGCCTATGATATATTTATTTTTAACATTTATTGCACTTAGTATATTTTTAGTTGTAAAAAACTTCAAAAGTAAAAATAATATTTGGTTTTATTTCCTGATGGCAGGCTTCTTTCTGGCTATTACAGGGCTGGCCTTGTACAATGAGTATGTTAGCAGTTATACTGAAAACAAGTTGTTTAAAAGCATTTCATCATTTATATGGATGTTGGATTATTATCTTAATCTGGACATTTCAAAGGCATACAGAGTAATGAACATAGGCACAGCGCTATATATGTACAGTGCTGTTTGTTTCCCGTTACCGTATATAAATAATAATAATATAAGACGCATCATGATGATTCCTATGGCATCCATACCACTTCTTATGGTTATATTTTATGAACCCAAAATAATCAGTCTGTTTTATGGCGTTACAAGCCAGATGGTATTTTCTGAAGTTAATGAGAATTTTGTCAGATTGTATCGGGGCTTGAATTTTGTATTTAATTTTGCAATCAAGACATATCTAATAGTGTCGGTTGCCCTTTTAATGTATGCATATAAAGTGATGATACCAATATTAAGAAGAAAGTTTATTTATATGATAGTTGGAATTGCACCTATACATATTTTGTTTCTTATTTTGTTTTATTGGTTTCCAAATCATAATGTACTGTCAACACGTTATTTTATGTTTGCCAGTATAAGTGCGCCGTATAATCAGTTTTTATTTTCATTTATTACCTATTTCGTTATTTTTTCTATATGTTTATTGATATATGCGACAATGCGTTTCAATATTTTTGAAATCAATGTACGAAAAAATAAAGTTAATTTTCAGCGACAAATGGATACGGCGCATGAAGGGATGCAGGTGTTTTCGCATTCAATAAAAAATCAGTTTGTTGCAGTAAAGCTATTTACAGAGCAGTTGGATAACCTTAAACCGGGAGATGACTTTGAAAAAAGGAAAAAAGATATTCTTCAGGAAATCGATAAAATATGTGTTAATTCAATAGATAGACTCGGGTCGTTGTCCCGCAGGATGGGCATGATAAAATTGCAATATGATTATTTAGCAATAAATACAGTTATCAGTGATGTTATAAAAAGGCTGGAAAAGGCTAATCCCCGAATAGGCTTTATTTTTGAATCGAGTAGTGACATAATTT
Organism: uncultured Clostridium sp.; assembly: GCA_964415835.1. Classification (GTDB taxonomy): domain Bacteria; phylum Bacillota; class Clostridia; order Acetivibrionales; family DSM-1351; genus Ruminiclostridium. The sequence goes on from CAYQCA010000105.1 coordinate 11,040, forward strand.
TGTATATCGATAAGAAACAGTTTGAAAAGGTTGTGGAAAATATTATCATTAATTCGATAGAGGCATGTTCAAAGTGTGAAAATCCTGTTATCAAGCTGTTGACCAAAGAACAGAACAGCTTTGCTGTTATAATTGTAACTGACAACGGAATTGGTATCAGACAAGAGGACTTAAGTAAAGTGTTTGAACCGTTTTATTCAACAAAGCCGACAGTTTCAAACTGGGGAGTGGGTTTGTCTTTTTGCCAGAAGATTATAAAAGCCTTTGGTGGAGTTATTGAAGCTGAAAGTAAGGTTGGGGTAGGAACCTCAATAAATATATATATACCAAGGGGCTCATAAAGCAACAGTACCCGATTTTTTAGAGAGGTTATTGTTAAGTGCCCTGAGGCTCGGAGGTAGGATATGGGAGATATTATAAAGTGTATTATCGTTGAAGATTTTGGACCGCTTAACGAAATATATTACAATTTGCTCTCCTATGAGAGGGATATAGAGGTAGTTGGAAGAGCATATGACAGTGAACAACTGGATGAGATATTGCGTAACAAGAAGGCTGATGTCATCCTGCTTGATATTGAAATGACATATAAGACTGAAGGAATTTGTACCTGTAAAAAGATATTAAATAAATATCCATATTTGAAAGTAATTATGCTATCATGCCATGAGGAAGAGGATATGATACTTGAGGCTATAGAAGCTGGTGCAGTCGATTATGTGCTGAAAACATCCTCATCATCAAAAATATTGGAGGCCATAAGAGCTGCATATAATGATGATTCCTGCATTAACTCCTATGTGGGCAATATAATCAGAAAGAAAATGAAAGAGATAAATTTATATAAAGACAGCCTTTTGTTCATGACAAACATCATTTCTACATTAACAGTCTCTGAGCTTGATGTCTTAAGACTGCTGATGAACGGTAAAAGGCAGAAGGAAATTGCAGAGGTCAGAAATGTTGAGTTGGTAACTGTAAAAGCACACACCAGTAATATCCTGAAAAAATTTAACAAGGAAAGAACCTCGGATGTTGTCAATATGATAAAAGAGCTAGGGCTTCAAAGCATGATAGAAAATGTGTGGCAAAGATTAAGGCATGATTAAATGAGAATAAATTTTTAGATAACCGGATGTCGGTAATTCGCGTTCCCTGAGTTAACCACGTTTTCCAAAGAATAATGCTCTTGCAAGAGCATTAACAGCTTCACCTTTGTTTAAGCCTCTCTGAATACGTCTTCTTAAGGATTCGTTAGAGATATAATCTAGGATGAAGATGGTCTTTTCAATACGTCCCATTTCTCGAAGAGCTGGCATTAGTATTAATAACCTTGGTATAAAAAGATGAAAATTGGTCACTTACAAAGCGGTACAATGTTGTTCCTTTTTCAGAACCGTAGTATGGGTTGTTACTTATTTAGTTTACATATAGAAAAGTTTATATTATACTAAAATCAAAGGGAGGTGGAACAATATG
>CAYQCA010000105.1:12528-12934 GCA_964415835.1 uncultured Clostridium sp.
GATTTAAAAAATCTATTTTTTTTAGAAAAATAGGAATTTCATTATTTTTTGTTGCAATATTACCAGCAGCATTTATAAGTAATAAGATTATGGGTTATTGTATTACAATTGTTTTGATAGTAATAGCAATTATTTTTGAAAGAGAATATAAATGTCCTGCTTGTGGATATAGATTTAATCCTAGAATAAATAGCTCAGAACTTAAATATTGTTCAAATTGTAATGCTAAGCTCCAATAGAATTACTTTATTTACATTATCTATTCTTTTTTGTTTTACAAATATAAGATAATTGCAAAAATCTGCCCATACCCCTATTTTAAGAGAATTAAACTTTACTATTTCTATTTATTCACTTCTCCACATCACTGATACTAATCTGTCTGGTATGAGCCGTATGATTCCAT
>CAYQCA010000106.1:0-1999 GCA_964415835.1 uncultured Clostridium sp.
GCAAGAAGATCCGCTTCAATTCTCCATCAACAACTCCCAAATATTCCGGAATTCCCTGATTCATCGACGCTTGAAAATAGCCATTCTTCTTATTTGATTCTGATTCCAACAGTTTGCTGTTTAATTGGAAGTTAACAGTAAGCTTGTCCTCCTTTGGATAGAATTTTTCATGTATTGTTGATACTGCGCCCAAAATAGGATGGCCAGCAAAATCCAGTTCTTCTTCTACCGTAAATATTCTTGCGTGAAAGCTTTTTTCTCCCTTCTTTCGCAAAAAAATAGTTTCAAATTGCTTAAATTCCTGCGCAAGTCTTTGCATATACCGTTCTTCCAAATTTTCTTTATGAAAGATGACCGTCAGTCCATTTCCAGTTAATGATTGTGAACTGAATACGTCTACATGATAAAAATTCATTCATTTCCTCCTTAGCAATACTTTACAGTTTCATATTCATTCATTTGAACATAATAACCTGCCGAAAACCAACTAATTGCTACCCCAATAATAATCATTTTTAAATTGCTTACCCTATCAGTAATTATATTACTATTTTGTCTATAGCGTATAATTTAAATTATTTTGCGTAATATAATCTAAGTTATTATTTGAATAAGGAGACGAAATCATGCCACAAAACTTGATTGAAAAAACATTTTTAAAGCCGGTAGAATCATTTTGGATAGCATCAACACCCCAAACCAATTTCCCAGACCTTCAAGACAACGTAAAGACCGATATTCTGATAGTTGGTGGTGGGATTACCGGATTAACCAATGCGTATCTTCTTCAAAAAGAGGGCTTTGATGTGGTAATATTAGATTCAAACAGAATTGCGGAAGCTACCACAGGGCATACAACTGCAAAAATCACATCACTTCACGATTTAAAATATTCGAAATTGATTAATCAGCTTGGTCTTGAAGGTGCTCGCAAATATGGAGAGATAAATCAAAAGGCTATTTCGTTAATGGAGAAAATTATTTCTGAAAACAAAATCAATTGCGATTTCAGCCATCAGTCGTCCTATGTCTATACACAAGACGAAATGTATATCCAGAAAATTGAGGATGAGGTTAATGCTGCAGAATCAATTGGTTTGCCTGCAGCTTTCCATGACTCCATTGATTTGCCTATGCCTATAGTCGGTGCTGTAGCCTTTAGCGGACAAGCACAGTTTCACCCGAGAAAGTACCTCCTTTCATTGGCTGACATTATTGTTAAAAATGGAGGGCATATATATGAGAATACCGTAGCTATTGATATACACGAGGATAGAGAATGCATAACCTCTACCAGAAATGGCTTTAAAATAATATCTGATAAGGTTATTATCGCAAGTCATTTTCCCTTCTACGACGGAGGTGGTTTTTATTCAGCAAGAATGTTTCCCGAACGATCCTATATACTCGGTGTAAAGGCATCGGTTAAAGTACCTGCCGGAATGTATATTTCATATGAGGAGCCTACCAGGTCAATCAGAGCTCAACCTCTTAATGATGAAGAGCAGCTTCTTCTCATAGGCGGTGAACACCACAAAACCGGTCAGGATATCTCAGAAAAAGAGCATTACTCAAACCTGATAAAATTTGCCGAAAACACATTTAAGGCTACAGAAGTACCCTATCGCTGGTCCGCCCAGGATTATACAGCGATGAATGAAATCCCATTTATTGGCCACATTACAAGCGGAAAGTTAAATATATTTGTTGCTACAGCTTATCAGAAATGGGGCATGACAACCGGCACCGTTTCAGCGATAATTATCAAAGATATTATCACAAATGGCAGAAGTGAGGTTGAGGCTATCTTTACACCCCAAAGATTCACTCCGGTTGACTCTGCCAAGAACTTTATTAAAGAAAATCTTAATGTTGCAGACAATTTAATATCAGGTAAATTACAGAAGCTACCTACTGACGTAACTCTGGAGCCGGGTGAAGGAAAATCTGTAGCAATAGATGGCCAAAAATGCGGAGCATATCGTGATATGGATGGACA
>CAYQCA010000106.1:2009-12789 GCA_964415835.1 uncultured Clostridium sp.
GATTGTCCCTGCCATGGTTCCAGATACAGCTATGACGGAACTGTTATTGATGGCCCTGCCGTCAAACCTTTGGACAGAGTTATGTAATCTAATTTTTTACAGTACGTTAACCTTATATAACAAGCCCTTAGCATAAATTTAACAAAACCTTGATATAATTTGTTTAAAATTTATAAAGAGGGTTTTTTATATGCTTAAAGTCGTAGAAGATGAAATATCTAAAATTATTGAAAATAAACAGATCAAAACAGTTTTTCAACCGATAATATCTTTGAGAGACGGGTCGCTGTTAGGCCACGAAGCTCTTAGCAGAGTAGCAGGAGAAACTTTTATTGAAAACCCAGACCAGTTGTTCTATTACGCTGCAAAATGTAATAGATTATGGGACGTGGAGCTTCTTTGCAGAACACATTCGTTGGAGGCAGCATTTTTAAGCTCAGATCACCAGGTATATAACAAAAAGCTCTTTATAAATGTTAATCCAAATATCATGCATGACATCAAATTCCGTCAAGGTTTTACAAAAGAATATTTAAGTCAGTTTGGCATAACCCCGGATAATATTATTTTTGAAATTACCGAGCGTAATGCCGTTAATGATATGTCCAGCTTCAAGAGCACCGTCTCTCATTATAAGGAACAAACATACAGAATTGCAATTGATGACGCAGGTGCGGGGTATTCAGGGTTAAATCTAATCAGTGACATTAAGCCCCATTTCATTAAATTAGATATGAATTTAATCAGGGATATAGATACTGATAATATGAAATTTGCACTGGTAAAAAGTATGATTGAGCTTTCACACATGGCAAATATTCATTTAATTGCAGAAGGAATTGAAACGGAAAAGGAATTGGCAACACTAATAAATCTGGGTGTTCACTACGGACAAGGATATTTTATCCAAAAACCTAACGAAGCTATGCTCCCTGTTTCACCTTCGGTCGTAAATATTCTCAAGGAAGTTAACCGTAAGAAAAACCATACCTTTGGAAACCAGATTAACAGTATTTATATTGAAAATCTCACTACAGACCAAAAAACAATATTACCTTCTACAAGTGTCGAACATGTTTATGAAATATTTAAACGTAATCCGTCTATTTTAAATTTATGTGTTGCTAAAAACAATGTCGTTATGGGAATAATATCAAAAGCAAGATTTACAATACAACTGAGCGGCAGATACGGATTCAGTCTTTATCAAAACAAATCAATTGCTGCGCTAATGGAGACTGACTTTCTTTCTGTAGACTGTAAAACGCCAATTAGTACGGTTACAATTAAGGATCTTTTACAGAAAACTACCGAAATCGAGGTTGTGAATGCAAAGCATCAGAATCCCCTTACCGGGCTTCCCGGCAATATAATAATTGAGCAAAAAATGAACAAGTGTATTGCTTCAGATAGTAAATATTCGATACTGTATCTGGATATAGATAATTTCAAAGCCTACAATGATATTTATGGATTTGAAAACGGTGATATTATAATATAACTATTGGCAAATACGATAGTGAAAACTATACATAGCAATCAGTTCATAGGGCATATTGGTGGAGATGATTTTGTAGTAATTTTAGATAACTATGATTATGAAAGTGTTTCTAAAGCCATTACCCGGGATTTTGAACAGGATGTTCTAAAATACTATAATGATAATGATATTAAGAACGGGTATATTACTGCTGCAAACAGACGTGGCAAAATCGAAAAATTTCCACTGATTACACTTTCCGTGGTTCATATTACGAATGAACAAATCACATACAATGACAGTCACCAAATCTCAGAGCAGCTGGCTGTACTTAAAAAGCAGTGTAAACAGCGGAAAAAATCAAAAATAAGCTAGCTTATTTCTTCTTTGGCTTTCTATCAAAAAAAGATAATACAAAGGATATCAAACACAGCACTATTGCTGTATAAAAAATAGCGCTATTGTTTTCAACCGGGCATGCACCTGCAGGCAGTCTGCTCTTAACCAGATAACTGTCAACAAGTGCATAAATTCCTATTATTCCCCCGGCTATTAAGGTTCCATTACTTAAATGTGATAGTATTTTCTCTCTCATAAATTTTATCCTCTGCTTCTGAAATGTTACTTAGTCTCCTGTATAGCTCTCATAGGACAGTACATTACACATTTCTTGCAGTGAATACATTTTTCCTGGTCAATTACCGGTAAATCAAACCTGTTTTGAGTTATGGCATTGACAGGACAAACCCGCACTGCAGGACAAGGATGATTTTGTGGACATCTGTGTTTATCAACTGTAATTTGCATTTTGGACCTCCGAGGTTTATTGGTTTATTAAACTTCTTAACAGCATATCTATCTTTGAATGATCAAAGCCAACAACGATATCGCCATTGATATCGATTACCGGCACCCCTCGTTGACCCGATTTCTGTACCATTTCTCTCGCTGCGTCCATGTTTTTGGATACATCGATATCATCAAATTTCACATTTTTTGACGATAGATATTTCTTAGCTACTGTGCACCATGGACATGATGGTGTGGAATAAACTTTAACTGACATAATAACTACCTCCTAATTAATATATAAATAAACTATATTTCATTCAACTATTTTAGTATATACCCTATAGGGGTATGTTGTAAACACTATTTTAATATTTTTTTTAATTAACCGGGCACATATAAAAAAGAAACAGTTAAGACCTGCTTAAATGTTTCTTTAAAAATAATTATCTGATTTATTTAATGACCTGATGTTCTTCCCTATATTGTAAATACAAATTGTTCTCTGCCTTTTTTCGCTTTTCAGTTAATATAAACGGAAGGTACATAACAGCCCAAAGAAGACACCCCAACAGAAATGTCAGAACCAAGTATCCCGGACTTCCTACCAGCTCAGCAAAGGTCTGCATAGGAGACCCCGGAGCAGGATATCTTAAAAAGAAATAGTTTCCGTCCGTAATGAAATTTATCGGTGTAATCAGCAGTGCAAATAATATTAACATTCCGATTACTTTAGGTAATTTGCGGATATCAGGCCTAAAACCCATACCGAAAATCAGAAATATGGGAATAAAACATATAATACCATGTCCAAGCATGGCCATTATATATATAAATGAAAATGACGGATAATAGTAAATGTCAGGTGTTATCAGTGCCATCAATGCAGGAGCCAGTCCCATCGCATATGCATATTCCTGCAATAGCCTGTTGCGCGTGATGCTCATTATAGGTAAAATGAAACACATCAGGCTGCACAAGTGCAAAGGTAATGAATACCCCCACGAAAACTGTCCTATTTCGCTATACCACATTATTTGCATACATTCTATCAGTGGAAGCACCAAACTGATCAAAGTTAAAAATCTCCATTTTGCTTCGGTACTTTTGTCTTTGAAAGTCAGCATTAAAATAGCCCATAAGCATATTACCATTCCCAGAGATAAAAAATGTGGCAATGAAAAAAGTGTGTTGTGAAGCGTATCAGGTATTTCACTTATGTAAGAAAAGAAGTATCTGAACATCTTTTTTCCCTCCCATATACATTACCGTACAAGCAGTTCTTTAAATTATATTCTTTATATATCTCTTTTAATCCTTCAGTTGATAAAAAATTCAAAATAATGTTGTTGACCTTTTAACAAATTTTGAATAAAATAATTATAAATGTTCTTTAACAACTAAATAGATGAGGAGAGATTAGTAAGATGAGAAGAGATGAGATCAGTAAAGTTATTCTGCCAGAGAGCGAAATTCCTAAGCAATGGTATAATGTCATTGCCGACATGCCAAACAAACCGGCTCCATACCACAATCCAAATACATTGGATTTATTGCAAGCCAGCGATATGCAGGCAATTTTTCCGGACGAAATAATTAAACAGGAAATGACTACTGAGCGTTATATTGACATCCCGCAGGAGGTTCGGGAGATGTATCGTCAATTTAGGCCCAGTCCACTTTTTCGTGCAAAAAATCTTGAAAAGCAACTGGGAACCACTGCCCGTATTTATTATAAATACGAGGGTAACAATGCAACCGGGAGCCATAAGCTAAATTCAGCAATACCACAAGCATATTATAATAAGCTAGCAGGTATAAAAAGACTTGCCACCGAAACCGGAGCAGGACAATGGGGTAGTGCACTCAGTATGGCCACCAGTCAGTTCGGACTTGAATGCTCTGTTTATATGGTAAATGTAAGTTATCAGCAAAAACCATACAGACGTTCTTTTATGAAAACTTTCGGAGCTGACGTTGTAGCCAGCCCCAGCAATCTGACAAATTGCGGAAGAAGAGTTTTGGAGCAGGACCCCGATTGTTCGGGAAGTCTTGGTATTGCAATAAGTGAGGCAATTGAGGATGCTGCAACACATCCGGATACAAATTACGCACTGGGCAGCGTATTGAATCATGTATGCCTGCATCAGACTATTATTGGTATTGAAGCCAAGAAACAGATGGAAATGATTGATGAATACCCCGATGTTATCTTTGCATGCTGCGGAGGAGGAAGTAATTTTTCAGGAATAACATATCCCTTTCTACAGGATAAATTTAAAGGCCGTAAGCTTAGAGCAGTCGCAGTAGAACCAACAGCATGTCCTACGCTTACAAAAGGTATATTTGCATATGATTATGGTGATAGTGTTAAAGTAGCTCCCGTTACTAAAATGTACACTTTGGGCCATGACTTTATACCATCCGGAATACACGCAGGAGGTCTGCGTTATCATGGAGATTCTGCAATAGTTAGTCAGTTATATCATGACGGTATTATAGAAGCAAAAGCATATGGCCAAAAATCAGTCTTTGAAGCAGCAGTAGCGTTTTCAAGGGCCGAAGGTATTGTGCCTGCTCCGGAGTCTGCCCATGCGATAAAGGCTGCAATTGATGAAGCTTTATTAGCTAAAGAGTCTGGTGAGGAAAAAGTTATACTCTTTTGTTTAAGCGGGCACGGATATTTTGATTTTGCCGCATATGAAAACTACTTTAATGGCTTGCTTGATGATATAGAATTTTCACCTGCTGCTGCAGAAGCAAGTCTCCGTAACTTACCGGAAATTAAATAAAAATTCGGCTGCAAAAACTCATGAGCCTAAGCTTCCGTTGCAATCAGTAGCGGCTCAGCCTGTATTTTCACTGTCGCGCTGATTCGACATCGTGTCTCAGCATCGCTCAAAACAGCATCCTGCCGTTTTGCCAGTAAAAACACTATGCTTTCGCCGACTGATTTTTGCAACTCCATCTCATGGCTCATTCGCCTTTTGCAGCCGAATACAACTACAGTTGGTAAGTCATCTGTCCAGAATCAGAGACTTAAACAGAGCAAAATACTCTCTTAATAAGACATTGGGGTATATGTACCAGGGAGTTCCGGAGCTGATTCCATAAGGTTCAAGGTCAGCGCGCTTTGCCAGCATCTTTGATCTGAACATATGAAAATCATTTGTAATAATCATTACTTTTTTAAGCCTGGTTCCAAAGGTTCTCTCATATAATTTCTTAGAAAAGATCATATTTTCATATGTACTTGTGGACTGTTCTTCTTTTAAAATAACATCTTGCGGTATTCCTCTGTCAATCAGATACCGTTTCATGGCCTCTGCCTCAGTAATTGTTTCGCCCGGCCCCTGACCTCCTGATACAATAATTTTAGTATCTGGATTTTCATTAAAATATTCAATAGTATAGTTCAGTCTCTCAACTAAAACCAGTGTAGGAGTCTCGCCTTTCAACCCTGCACCTAAGGTTATTATACAATCAACCTGCTGCTCCTTATCAGAAATTGCCGAGGTAATAAGTATGGTTACGATTATTATGAATGAAACCAACCAGATAGTGAACAAGCTGAGTATTAATTTTCCGATTTTATTAAAATATTTACTTTTTTCATAATAAAGTTTTGTTCTGGTAAATAATAAACCAATTATGATAAATACTCCGCCAATGGATGGAAGCAGTATCCCTAGATCCTTGCCACCGCTTCTGCTGGAGATAACCAATGTATCAAGTATGCCTGCAACAGCCAGAACCAATAGGCATACCCGGATTAACCTGCTCTTTTTCAATGCTTCACCGCCTGTTACCTATTCTATTTAGTCTGCTTAAGTTCATAACCATTTGGAGTCTTTATAAAAATACCATTGAAACTGAAATGATCTCCTACTACTCCTGAAGCTCCATCTACTGTAACTTCCATCGTATCAATATCAGGTAAATTCAGAATTGTCATAGCTAAAATATTGGTTCTGGTTATCCCTCCGGCACTTCCCTCATTAAACTTAGCAGAGACCTCCTTAGGCAAATCGATAATAATAAAGTTTTTATTGACTGTTGCTTTGTTAATCTTTAGACCGGTACTTTCCAGCACTTTATTTATGGCAGAAGTAATATCATCCTGATATAATTTCTTATCAATTGTTACTGTCTTTATTTCCTTTGGTTTTTCATAATTGTCAGCGTCATACACATAAAGATTTAAATCCAATGTTTCAGCAGCAGGACTTGATTCAGTAGCAGATTGCTGTGTTGATGCTGATGCACTTGTTGTTGAAGCAGTAGTTTGCACAGGCATAGAGCTTGCAGCTGAATCCTCATTTTTATCTAATTTGTTATAAACAACGTATATAAGCATTCCGATTAAAATAACTATAAAAGTGAACAATACAGCTATTATTATCTTCAATTTGTTATTGTTTGTCATAATTACCCCCCCAAGTTTATTTGACTGTAATACATGCCTTAAAATATGTCTTTTTATTTTGTACATCGATTCCTTCTACATAAATTCTACCACTTTCTAGTGCAGATGTATCCTTAAAAAAACTAATAGTATCTCCTGCTAAAGCTTCACTGATATAACTGACCTGTATCGATTCAATCGAATACTTGCCATGTTTTTCAATAGAAAAACAATCAGTAATATAATCAATATATTTAGAATTATTTAAATGCCCATTAATGTCAATGTCACTATATCCAATTTTCTTGTCATATACAAAATCCAAAGTACCTTCCGGTCTTAATTTGGACATACGCTTATTAATTGCTCTTTCCAATACAAATGGAGGATATTCAATACTAATAAGCTCAGTTTTTCTTATCTCTCTTTCTTGGATATCCATAATAACCCAACTTGATATTGCTTTTACTAAAATATTACCCTTTGCATCCTTTACAACAAAATCTCTTTCAAACTCCAGTCTTTTTGGTTCATTTGGCCATGTTTCAATCATAATATCTTCATTCCAATTTGGCATTCTTATGACCTCAACCATTATGCGTACCATTACCCATGCAACACCGTGTTTTTGCCCGATATCATTTATGCCTATCCCTAAATGTTCCGAATGCAGGCTGGCAATATCTTGAAAATAATTAAAAAGTGAGCTTAACTTCAATTGCTTATAATAATCTGAATCGCCGTAGTCAACATGGTATTGTTTCTTAAATACCTGTAATTTTTCCATTTCAGACCTCCTAAAAACCGAGCTTGAATAAATACTTTCCGACAACATGATCTAATGGTACGCTCCCTATTTCTCTGCTGTCCTTACTGAAGTTTCTGTTGTCCCCCATAACAAAAATACAGTTCTCAGGCACCGTTATTTTCTCATCTGATTGATAGAACATTGGCTCTTTAATATAGGTTTCTTCCAGCGTTTCACCATTTCTGATGACCTTCCCGTCCTTGAACTGGAGTGTATCTCCCGCTTTACCAATAACTCTTTTAACCCAGAAAATTTCATCTTTATTCCCAGTAAATCTGGTTGCAATAAGATTGTATTTCAACGGGTCGATTATATTATCGATAAATTTTCTCTCTCTGTCTACCCTGCTGTCAATGATAACTATATCCTTATAATCCGGTTTACTATGAAATAAATTTTGAGTCTTGTTTATGATAATTTTATCTGAATTATGCAAAGTACTTTCCATAGACTCTCCGTTTACACTAGTTGGCTGAAAAAGAAAAATTATTATTAGTAATGCTACAACTACAGATATTACGATTGTCCCTATCCAGCCCATTATTTCTTTCAAAATTTTCATTATGTCAAGACTCCTCTGTTATACCGAATTTATATGATTATACGGAAATTCAGTAAAAAAGTTTTAAAATTATTTAACTTTTATTCCAAATATTTTTTGAGCATAGCTGCCAACAACCAGCGTATCATTATAAATTGCAGGTGATGATTCTACATTCAGCCCCAGAGACACTGAGTCAAGGGTTTTACCGTTCATTGGATCAACGAGGTGCATATACCCGGCATAATCTGTATATGCAATGTATGTCTTCCCCTCAGAGCTCTTAAAATCAACAGGTGAACACCAGCTATAGGAAGCCAGTTTCTTTTTCCATATTTCCTCACCAGTATCTTTGTCCAGTGCAACCATTGTTCCGTCTGTATTTGTACCTGTAAAACAAATATTAAAAATAACCATATTGCTGATATCATCTTTTCCCACGACTGGAGTACCAAGTGCACCACCGTTAATATAGTAATTGTATACACACTGATAATCCTTTTGCCAGATTAACTCTCCGGTCAGAGCATTAAATTTTCTGATATTGCTATCGGCATATTTATTTTTACCACCCTCACCACGTTTGTCTATTTCATTTGCAGTGTATAGGAATACCCCTTTATCGGTCTCTTCTATAACAGTTGTACTATCAGTATCGTCACCAGTATCGTAAGCCCAAACAGGCTTTAATGTATTTAAATCTAGGCACTGAAGTGTGCCGCCATTATCATTGAAATACATATAGTTCTTATAAATCGCAGGTGAATTTTCAATCCCCTGTTCATCAGTGAACGAACTTCTATAACGATACTTTGTTATCTGAGGAGCGATGCTCAAAGTACCTGCAGACTTATCAAATTTTGTGTTGAGCTTTACCTTATATACAAGTCCATTTTCACCACAATTTATTAACGTATCTGTGCCCTTATCCAATAATGCCGATGAATCGTTTGCCCCCCACCCTCTGAAGGCAGCCTCATCCCGGCCGAAAAGCGAATACATTTCGGTCTGATCTATCAGGCTAATAATTCTGTATTTATATTCAGTAAACTTACCATTGTTCTCATCTTTACTATTATTCTCGTTGATACCCATACCGGTATACAAAATGGGATATCCTCTCGGGTCTACCATAGCTGTGCCTTTAATGGGATAACCAATTTCTATTTTATTTCTGGTAGGCTTACCTGTTTCTAAATCAAGAAAATAGATATTCCCGTCCAGTGCCGGATAGATTACCTCTACCAGATCCTTTGATTTCATTTCTTCATTGATATTCATAATTTTTCTGACATCTTCGTCCCAGTGAACAATAAGGGGCTGACCTGTCCACCCTGTTCCAGGCCATTTACTGTTATGTGCCGAAATAGATCCAAGTCCGGTTTTTTCCCATACAATCTGCAGTTGCTTTTGCGTTACTGAACGGGTACCGAAGGAAGCACTGTTTCTATAGTTGTTCCCTCTGAAAGCTGTTATACCCTCAAGCAAAGAGTAGTCGCCAGGCTGCCCAAAGCTGATTTTATTCTTATTTTTCACCGTATATTCTTTTAAAGGTGTATTATTTCTGAATATCCAGGAAGTTATACTTGTACCGTTTTTAAAAGTATTCTGCATTGAGTAATCCAAAAATGCATTCGCGCCGTCAAAGACCGATTCCTGAGTCCAGGACGTTTTTAACTTTTCGGGATCAGTCAGTTCAGCAGGCATCGGGTCTGCAACCGGTTCAGGCTCAGTTTCTTCCTCTTCCACAGATGTAGAGGATGTTGTATTTGCGCTTGTCGCTACATCATCGTTTTTTGAATCTCCGGTTTTGCCGGAATCAATCCATCTGCTTAATCCTATCCAAATACCAGTAGTTAATAAAGCCAATACTAATATAGTAATTATAGTTTTTAATCTCTTGGTTGCTCTTCTTCTGTGTCTTCTCATATCCTAGTCTCCCATGTACGCTATACACTTACTTTATTTTCACACCGTATATTTTCTTTGCATATGTTCCCACTACTGCCATATCGTTATAGATTGACGGAGATGCTTCAACATTCCCACCAACAAAAACTTTATCCAGATCTTCACCTGTCTTCGGATCAATTAAATGCATGTCACCCTTAAAGTCACATAGAATCATATAGGTCTTCCCGTCATCCGACTTGAAGTCTACAGGTGAACTCCAGCTGTATGCATCAAGGTGTCTTTTCCATACCTCTTCGCCAGTCTTTTTATCCAAAGCGACAAGCGTACCGTCACCGAGTGAACCGGTTAAAGATATGTTGAAAATGACAATGTCACTTATGTCATCTTTTCCTATAACAGGCGTTGCCATTGCACCGCCGTTTATATAATTCTGATACAGGCAGGAATAATCTTTTTGCCATACCAGCTCCCCTGTCAAAGCGTTGATTTTACGGATATTGCAGTTAGCTCTTTGCGCTCCGGCCTGACCTCTTTTATCTACCTCATTTGCAGTGTACAAAAATACGCCATCATCAGTTTCCTCAAGAGTTATTGTACTGTCAGTGTCATCACCTGCTTTGAATATCCACACAGGTGCTAATGTATTAATATCCAGACACTGAATAGTTCCACCATTATCGGCGAAGTACATCAGATTTCTATAAATTGCAGGCGAATTCTCAATACCCTGTTCTGAGCTGTAATTACTTTTATAGCGATACTTTGTAATGGTCGGGTTAACAGAAATTGTGCCTGCTTCCTTGTCAAACTTTGTATTGAGCTTTGCCTTGTAAACAAGACCGT
>CAYQCA010000107.1:0-1871 GCA_964415835.1 uncultured Clostridium sp.
AGCAATATCTTTTATAGTTACTTTCATGAATTATTCCGACCCTTAATATCATATTTTATATTTCAAGGGAACATGTAACATTTTCTCTAGATTACTATCCTATCCACTTGATAAGGCATATTATATTACACGTGTTCTTAAATGTAAATAACTATTAATAACCAATTTGGAATAAAACTCTCTTCACCATTGTCATTTTGATATTAATATCTTCATCAAATATCACAAGCGAACATAGAATAAAAGTTTACTGGTGCCCTCTTGCTCAATTTATTAGATTGGTGTAAATGCTCCATCTTTAAAACGGAATTTTTTTATCATCTATTTTTTACCGTCAATAACAGGGCATTCATGTTTTTTGACTTGTTTTCATTATTGTTTTCATGTTTTTTGATTTAAAAAGTCTAATAGTCCTTTGCGTTCGATTCCGGTTCCGTCAGAAACTTCTAATACCCTTCCCCATGTTTTTTCTGTTTCATATTTAAGAAACTCGTATATTGGTTTCAGTTCCTCAGATTCATCATACTTTTGCAGGCACTCGTAATACATTTTTTTATCCTCATCATAAACTACAATCGGAGGATGACTGTGCGTCATTAAATAGTAGTTCATAAGAGTCCTGCCTACACGTCCGTTACCATCCGCAAAGGGGTGAATAAACTCGAACCTGGCATGAAAATATGAAGCAGCTTTTAAAACATCCTTGCCCTCATATTCATTTATTTCACTAATAAGCTCATGCATATCGTCTTCCACATTACTCATACTGGAACCAACATCATGAATGCCAATTACATAATCGTGCTTTTTAAACTCACCAGGCCTCTCATTATTCTGAATGTACCTACGTTCATCATAAGTTCCACTGGTGAGCACTTTGTGAATTTCTTTAACAAGTTCTATGCTAAGAGGCTCTTTTCTAATGATCTTTTCTTTTAGAATTTCATAGCACAGCTTCTGATTTTGCTGTTCAAAAAGAGCTCGAGGGTTACCTGTATAACCTACTACTTTATTGTTTTCAAATATTTCCCTTGTATCATGGTACGTAATTTCATTATTCTCAATTTTTCCGGAATGAAATGCAAAAATGATGCGGAAGTTGTTCAGATATTTGTCAAGTGCATCAGTAGAATTAATTTTATATGCTTGCCATTGCTCAACAATGCGGCTATATTTCTCCAAATATATTCCCTCCCTTACACATTACTGGTTTAATTATAACACAATCTAATTTTTCCTTATATTCATGAAAAACTTCTTCAAGATCTCCCCGCATTGCTCAAAAAGAAGTCCATATACAACATCCACCCTGTGGTTGAATTGAGCTACTCTGAACAAATCTATCACTGAACCCGCAGCTCCAGCTCTGCTATCCATTGCTCCAATGTAGAGGGTCCTTATCCTTGACTGAATTATCGCTCCGGCGCACATGGGACAGGGTTCCAGCGTAACATACATGTCACACCCATCAAGCCTCCAGGTGCCAAGCTTTTTCGCAGCCTTCCTGATGGCTTCAATCTCAGCATGGGAGGTTACGTCATGTTTTGCTTCTTTTAGATTATGCCCCCTGGCAATGACCTTACCATCTTTGACGATAATAGCTCCTACTGCCGCCTCTCCCTTTTTATATGCAAGATTTGCCTGTTTTAAAGCCTTCAGCATTAATTGTTCGTTTTTCGTGTACATAGCTACCTCTTACAGAATATTTTCGCTCTCAAGATAATCAGATAGTTCTCTTGCCCCAAGAAACAGATGCCCATGAATTCCTGCATTTACAGCCCCATCAATATTAACTTGCAAATCATCAATAAATAGGCACTCCTCACAATTTAAGTTAAACCGTTTACAGAGGCGCTCATAGATTTCTTTAT
>CAYQCA010000107.1:1971-12732 GCA_964415835.1 uncultured Clostridium sp.
TATCAAATATCATATTCTTTATCACTTTAATCCCCATTTCATATTGAAGTAATATAATCCAAAAATATGTCCTTAGTTTACCTATTTAATTTATCCCGAAACTCCTTTGGAGTAACGCCAACCAATTTTTTAAAAATAATACTGAAATAGCGCTGATCTTTATAGCCAATAAGGTTGGCTACTTCATAGATTTTCCCATCCGGTTCCTTTAGCAGTTCACATGCCTTTTTTATTCTGTAGTAGGTGAGGTAATCACCAAAAGTATGACCTACCTTTTGTTTAAATAAGCGACTTAGATAACTCTCGCTGATAAAAAGGCTGTCTGCAACAGTTTTAACTGTAATATCCCGCTTATAATTCTGGCTGATATATTTAACTGCCCGAGCAACGTAATCCTCATCACCAATTACATCATCCAGCAGATATTCTTTAAAAAGCATAACCCGGCTATCAGTAATATCATCCAGTTTATTTTGTATCTTGTCAATTGTATGCTTTTCTCTTACTGCCTTGCAAGTATTTTGTAGTGCATGATCCAGATCCTCATCGTCGATTGGCTTGACCAGGAAGTCTCTTACACCAAGCTTTATGGCCTGCCGCGCGTACTCGAATTCGCTGTAGCCGGTTATAATAATAAATTCCGGTTTAATACCCGCTTCTTTTAAATTATCAATCATTTTAATTCCATCCAGACCAGGCATCCGCACGTCAGTAATCACAATATCCGGCTTGCATCTTGTAATAACGTCAATTCCCTCAAAACCGTTTGAAGCATCCCCGACTACTTCACAACCATATTTTTGCCATTCAGTTGTAAGAATCAAGCCCTTTTTAACCAACACTTCATCTTCTACAACAACGATCTTAATCATCATTCAAATCTCACCTTCATCCGTTGTATGGTTAGCCTCTAAAAATGGCATTGTAATCCTCATAATGGTACCGACATTGACCTCACTTGTAATTCCAAGTCCATATTCTTCCCCATAATATAATTTAATACGTTTATCTACATTAGCAAGGCCAATACTGTCATTCCCCATATTTTCCTGGCGTACTTTATTGCAAATCTTATCAAGTTGTTCTTCACTAATCCCTACTCCATTATCAATTATCTCAAAAATTATTTTGTTGTCTTCTTTCCAGCCTTTTATTGTAAGATGTGCCTTCCCAACTTTATCTTCTATTCCATGAATAATTGCATTTTCTACAATTGGTTGAATAATCAATTTTGGTACTACACAGTGCATAATACTTTCATCCACATCAATATCAACGTCGAATTTGTTGCTATAACGGAATTTTTGAATTGAGAGATAGCTTCCGACCAGTGCCATTTCTTCTGAAATCTCAACAGAGTCCTTCTGATTATGGATACTGTTTTTTAGAAGTTTACCCAGCTGTGAAACTATTAAGACAATATCGTCAACCCCGTTCAGTTTTGCCATCCATTTTATAGAGTCAAGTGTATTATATAAAAAATGAGGGTTTATTTGCGAATGAAGAGCCTTCAATTCTGCTAATCGCAGGCGATTTTGTTTTTCCAGATTTGTTTGAAAAAGATCATTAAGATTATCCAGCATGGTATTTAAGTTTGTCCCAATAAATCCAAACTCATCATTATTCTTAATTTTGACACGAGCTTTAGTATCCCCATTCTGTACCTTCTTCATTGTTCCTACAATTGACTTTAGCGGCTTTGTCAAATTGCGAATGATCAGCGGTGAAATTACCAGACATAATAAAATCGAGCCAATAACAACCGCAAAGGTCGTGACCATAATATAGTTACTGTTAATCACCACGAGTTCGACAGGTACTGAGGATACAACAAACAACTGCTGCTCTCCCCTGGTCTTACTCCACGTGATAAACCTCTGTGGCTCCTTTAAGTATAGCTTTTTTTGAGTGGATTGAACAATACTGTTCCGAAAATCGGTGTCTAGAAACCTTTCGTTATAATCATTAAAAATTTCATTATAGAGCAGATAGTAATTTTCATCCATAACAATATATTTTATAGGAAGGTTTAGATTCACCGAATCAAGAGCGGTCTGAAATACATCCTCCGGGATATCTATAATTACATACCCGATTACTTTACCTTTCTTTTTAATATTGTGTGCCAAGGCCATACTATATTTTTTACCACTTTCTGAAACATATCTGTTGGAATAAGAAACTACTGTATCCTTTTCATTTAGTTTACGAAAGACACCCCAATCCTTATGGTCAGTTATATCATAAACCTCAGGAATTTTAGAGGTCGAAATTCTAAAGGTTCCATCCTCTTTAATCAGGTGCATTGCTACTGTGGTAGGCTTCCCTGCCAGCATAATATACATTTTTTGATAAATACTTGTACGGCTTTTCTCAGTAACCTTGTCTGCACTAACCATTTCAATCATTTCATTATCCGAGCAAAAGTAGGAAATGGCTTCCATATACTCGTTAAGTGTGCGTTCTAAACCGGTTGATGCCTGATTAACCGTATCAATCGCCTGTCTTTCAAGATTACCCATAGAAACCCTGGAGGAGATCATATAAGTCAGCGATCCCAAAACAAGGACAGGCACGATACTGATTACTGTGAACCAAATAAACAGCTTGGCAAAAAAGCTGAATTTAATTTTTTTCTCAGAACGCATTTTCTCACCATCCACACATTAACAAGATACTATTTATAATATTATACCGTTTTTCTCTTATACAAAACATGGGAGCAGACAATATTATCTGCTCCCCTTCGTCCTTTTTTATATTACTGACCCTTTGCCCTTTGTTACCCAGTTAAAGAATAGCAGTGATAGTATGGTAGCAACAGTTAATATTGATGCCAAAGCCGCTGCTGTACCGAAACTTGAACGGACAACTTCTGTATAAATTGCTACTGATATAGTTGCAGTCTTGCCACTATATAGCATAATACTGGCGCTCAACTCATTAATGGTTGTAATCCAGCTTAAAATTGCACCTGACAGAACCCCTGGAAGCATCATCCTCGCAGTAATCTTAAAGAAGGTTTTCATTGGTGAGACGCCAAGGTTAATGGACGCTTCCTCTATGCTAGGTTCAATCTGATATAAAATAGCACTTCCTGAGCGAATGGTATAGGGCATTTTTCTAATAACATATGCGATAATCAGAATAGCCGGTGTTCCGGATAATAGAAGCGGCTGTTTATTGAAAGCTACCAGCATACTAATACCTAGTACAGCACCGGGAATAACGTAAGGGAACATAATCATGGTATCAAGCAAGCCCGTAATCTTGCCCTTTCTTTTTACTACTAGATATGAAAGCAGCATACCAAATACTATAATGATTATAATGGCAATAATAGAAAACGAGAAGGTGTTGATTATATTTTTTGAAAGCTTATAAAAAATCTTTTCGTAACTACCAAGGCTAAATCCTTTAACAAATATCGGCCCGCTTGTTTTTATAAACGACGTAATTACAACCACTATTTGAGGTAAAAAAGCAATCATTGCAACAATTAAGCAAATTGAAGTTAATAAGATACGCTTTGGCAATGATACTTTCTCTACAATCGGTGGCCTCATTGCAGTCATTACATAGTTTTTACGCGAAACCACATATTTCTGAATCAGCAATACTACCGCAGAGCACAACATTATCAGAACGCTGAGTGCACCGGCCATGTTTGCATTTCCGCCCATTTCGCTCATATATTCCTCATAAATCAAAACAGGAAGAACTTTATAGCCTTCACCGATCAGCATCGGTGTACCAAAGTCTGCCAATGATGTCATGAAAACCATAAGTGCCCCGGCTGCTAGTGTAGGCATAATTACCGGCATTGTAACTGTAAAAATTCTTCTTAATTTGCTTGAGCCAAGATTTTCGGCAGCCTCTTCCAACGAGCGGTCAATGCTGGACATCGCTCCGGAAACATATAAATATACATATGGGAAAAGCTTAAGTGTAAATACCAGTACGATTCCACCGAATCCATAGATTGGAGGCATTGTTATACCTATCTTTGCGAACAAATTAGTAATAAAACCATTTCTGCCCAGCAGCATAATCCATGAATATGCTCCGATAAAAGGCGGTGACATCAGAGACATAATAATTAAAATATTAATCAGCTTTTTGGCAAATATATTAAATCGCGTTGTTATATATGCAAGTGGCACTCCTACCATTACTGCCAGGACAGTTGTTATAAGTGAGACCTTAAGACTATGTGTAAGAGTCCTATAATAGTAAGCCTTTGTAAAAAAAGTCTTATAGTTTTGCAGTGTTAAACCGCCATCATTATTAAATATACTTCTGAAAACAATAGCAAACAGCGGGTATACTAAAAACACTAATAATAGAAGAAGAGACACATATTTTACAACATTCCAAAAGCTTAAATAATCCTTTAGTTCTTTTTTAGAAGTATTTTTTTTCATGAAAATACCTCCGTCCCTTCTCCATTAAACAAGCTTACTTTTGCAGGATCAAAGTCGAGACATACCTTATTGCCGATTTCACGTACAAAATCAATATCTTTTGTATATTCATTTGCTTCAACTACCTGACCATTTGAAAGCTTGATTTCATAGTTTGCAAAGTCGCCCAGAAAAGTATACATCTGAATTTCTCCCGGAATACCCTTTTCACCGGCGTTATTAATAATAAACTGCTCAGGTCTTACCGAAATTTTTGCAGCTCCCTGAATTTTCTTCTTCAATTTCACAGAATATTCTAATCCGGCATCCAGCTTTACTTGAGCTGTCATATAATCGCTAATCTTTACTACTGTGGCATCCATAAAATTTGATGTGCCTATGAATCCGGCGACAAAAGTATTTTGAGGCTTTTTATATATAGTAGCCGGCGTATCAATCTGCATAATGTTTCCGGATTTCATGATAGCAATTCTGTCTGAGATAGCAAGAGCTTCTTCTTGATCATGCGTAACATAAACAGTAGTAATATTGAGGTCTTTTTGAAGCTTCTTTATAATGGTCCTCATCTGCACTCTCAGCTTGGCATCCAAATTTGACAGAGGTTCGTCCATCAATAAAACACCCGGTTTAATGACAATTGCTCTTGCCAGGGCAACTCGCTGCTGCTGTCCTCCGGAAAGCTCAGAGGGTTTTCTATCCTTAAGATTCCCAATCTGAACAAGGTCAAGTGCCTCTAATACTCTTGTATTGATTTGATCTTTCGGAACTTTTCGTGCCTTTAACCCATATGCTACATTTTCGAACACCGTCATATGAGGAAATATTGCATAGTTCTGAAAAACCATTCCAATATCTCTTTTATGTGCATCTATATTGTTAATTACTTTGTCATCAAAATAAATTTTTCCGTCATCAATTGTATTAAATCCCGCAATCATTCTTAATAACGTGGTTTTTCCACAACCAGAAGGTCCGAGTAAGGTAAAAAATTCCCCCTGCTTAATCTCGCACGAAATATTATTTACCGCGATAAAGTCATCATATTTTTTTACTACATTACAAACTTTTACGCTATGGCTCAATCAATTCATCCCCTTTACCCTATTCACTGTTGTATACTAGGAGCCCTGGACAAAAGTCCTTGCAGGCGTCAGTTAGAACTTTTTGACGCCTGCATTTAGGAACAGTTTAATATTTACTTGGAACTCACAAAACTCTCTTATAGAACACTACTTTTTATCCGACTATAATTTCTTTCCACTTTTCCATAATTTTTGTCTTTTCAGATGATGCCCAACCAAAATCATAATCTACAAATTTAATATCTTTCATTGCAGGAAGTCCCTCTGGCGGGTCAGTATCGAGTCTTACAGTTCTTCTTGCAAAATCAGTCGCCATCATAGTCTGACATTCCTTGCTTAAAACAAAGTTTGCAAATATTTCTGCATTTTCTTTATTAGCAGCACCTTTTACGATTGCAATACCATCCGGAACTGCTGAGGTACCTTCTGAAGGGTACACGATACCAACATCAGCACCTGCCTTAACATATTTAATCGCTTCTTTTTCAAGAGTTAAACCTACACTATATTCTCCATCTGATACTTTTTTATAAACATCTCCCGATGAACTAAGAATCTTTCCATCCAGGTTTGCAACAAGCTTCTCGATAAATTCCCATCCCTTACCGTCATCTTTACCAAATGCAGTTAACATCGTGCAGAGTATTGTATAGGAAGAACCTGATTTTGCAGGATCGGCGTAAGCGATTTTTCCTTTGAATTTTTCACCTGTCAGATCTCCCCATCCCTTTGGCACATCACTTTCACCAACAAGCTTTTTATTATACATAATGACCATTGGAAGAGGTGATTCTCCTGTCCATAAATTGTCCTTGCTCACATACTGCGTATCAATGTTCTTGATGTCAGTTGGTATAAAAGTTTCAAAGTACTTGCTGTAGGAGGCAAGTGAATCCGCTCCGCCACCCCAGAACACATCGCAAAGTGGGTTTCCGCTCTCGGCTTCAACTCTTTTTAACAATTCACCTGTTCCTGCAGCTACCAAGTCAACTGTTATTCCCGTTTTTTCCTGAAATTCTTTAATACCTGCATTTAAAGGATCGGCAGGGTGAGGAGAATAAACTGTAACATGCTTTGAACTTTGTGATGTTGCTGATTGACTTGCACTTGCTGTGCTCGAGGTTTCTGATGAACCGGTGGTGGAACTACCACAGCCAGCTAGCATTCCGGCAATCATTGCTGCTGCTAAAAATGAGCTTACAATCTTTTTCATAAATCAATTTCCTCCCAATTTAATAAGTAATTTTGAATCTTTGTTAGAAGCTTCATATTTCATGACTTCATTATTACATTTCGGATTTACGAATTCAATGCGACGTTTCTGTACTTTTGTTTAAAATTCTGTCACGTTGTGCAAAACGGCGTATATTCCCTTGAAAAGCCGGAAATCTGGTGCTAGAATACAACCATATTATAAACGGAAGGGGTAGTATTTATGATAAAATTTGGAACCGGTGGTTTTCGAGCAATAATTGGGGAAGATTTTACTCGTAATAATTTAGAGATATTGTCACTTGCACTTGCGAGAATTATTAAACGTGACGGTAAGCAACATGAGCCTATAGTAATTGGGTATGACCGGAGGTTTTTATCCAATCTTTCTGCACGATGGATTGCATGTGTCTTTGCTGCTGAAGGTATTAAAGTAAACCTCATAGACTACGATGCACCTACTCCGCTCATTATGTTTGAAGTTATGAAGGAGAATATTTCTTATGGTATGGCAATAACCGCAAGCCACAACCCGGCAGAGTATAATGGAGTAAAAATTTTTACTCATGGCGGCAGGGACGCCACTGAGAAAGTCACTAATGATATTGAGGACCAAATTGCCCTTATTAACCAGTCAGACCTTCATACAATGGAATACGGTAAAGCTCTTGCTTCAGGTTTAGTTAAATCAATTAATCCTCAGAACAATTATATAGACAGTATCCTGAAAGTAATTGACACCGAAGCCATTAAGCAGAAGAATCTGAAAATATTGCTTGATCCCATGTTTGGCGTCAGCAAAACCACTCTTCAAACCATACTTTTGACTTGCCGCTGTAATGTTGATGTTATTCACGATCGTCATGACACACTTTTTGGTGGTCGATTGCCTTCTCCAAACAGTTCAACTCTTACGCGACTATCCCAAATGGTAGTACAGGGCGGCTACGACTTAGGAATTGCAACAGATGGAGATGCCGACCGTATTGGCTTAATTGATACAAGCGGCTCCTTTATTCATCCGAATGATATTCTTGTGCTTCTATATTATTACCTGCATGAATTTAAGGGCTGGAAAGGTGCAGTAGTACGAAATATCGCCACTACCCACTGTCTTGATAAGATGGCAGAGAGTTTTGGTGAAGAGTGCCATGAAGTACCGGTTGGCTTTAAACACATATCTTCTAAAATGGACGAAACAAATGCCCTTATCGGGGGAGAATCCTCCGGCGGCTTAACAGTTCGTGGTCATATTCATGGGAAAGACGGTGTTTATGCCGGTTCCTTGCTTGTTGAAATGATCAGCGTCATAGGAAAACCTCTTTCCGAAACACTGAAAGATATACATGAGAAATTTGGTAATTATTATATGGATGAATTCGACTGTCATATGACCAATGAGCGCAAGCAAGAATTAAAACACCTATTGTTTGAAGAGAAACAAATACCGGAATTTGATATGGAAATCAACAAAATATCCTATTTAGACGGTTGCAAAATTTACTTCAAGAATGGTGGCTGGGTTATATGCCGCTTTTCCGGAACCGAACCGGTTTTACGTATTTTTAGTGAAATGTCTTGTAAGGAAGCTGCGGTCAAGGTTATACAGACTTTCCGGAACTTTCTGAGCCTATAAGTAAAATATCGAGGCAAAGGGTACCACGGGTGACCTTTGCCTCGTTCTAACTTATGCCATCTCTATTTCCTCTGTCAGCTGGGTAATCAGGCTTTTTATCTCTATAACCGCATCAGCGAGAGGAACCTTCTTGCTAATCTTTTTATCTCTGGTTACAATTTCACAGCAGGCTTCCTGCATATTTCGAGGACTCACAATAACTCTTACGGGAACACCCAACAAATCTGCATCAGAGAACATAACTCCTGCTCTGACATTTCTGTCATCATATATGGTCTCAATTTTTTCCTTCTGCAATGTATTGTACAGAGAATCGGCAAATTCCTTCGTTGCAGCATCATCTGAGCGAACACAGCAAAGGTGGACCTGCCACGGAGCAATTGTAATCGGCCAGACCGGACCGTATTCGTCATGATGGGCTTCACATACAGATGCTGCCAAACGTCCAACTCCAATGCCGTAGCAACCCATGATAGGATATTGCTGATTGCCGTCCTTATCCAGGTATTGCATTCCCATTGATTTTGAATATTTCGTGCCCAGCTGAAAGATGTTACCGACCTCTATACCACGAGAAATAGAAATTGCAGCCTTTCCGCATTGAGGGCATATACCTCCGTCTTTAATCTTTGCAAAATCATGATACTCCGCTTCCGGGCAATCACGCTCAACATTGAGCCCTGTATAATGGTGATCCACAATGTTCGCACCGCAGGACATATTATATGTCCCTTGTAGAGACTTATCAAAAAGCACAGTAAAATTGCCCTTTAAATTATACGGACCTATAAAACCGGCCAGAAGACCACATCCTTCAGTAATTGCAGCAGGATGAATATCATCTCCCAGGAAATTTGTAAG
Source organism: uncultured Clostridium sp. (assembly GCA_964415835.1). GTDB lineage: Bacteria > Bacillota > Clostridia > Acetivibrionales > DSM-1351 > Ruminiclostridium. Next base: position 11,187 of record CAYQCA010000107.1, read on the forward strand.
CTTGGTTTCGTTAATTTCGAGATCGCCTCGGATAAATACAACCACGTATTCATCAGTCATGTTTTTCTGATACACAACTGCCTTACAGGAACCTTCCAACGGTGTATTAAGAAAACTGCAGACATCCTCTATAGTATGGATATTTGGCGTATGGACAAGCTTTAACTGCTCTTGTTCACCTGTACAATTATTTTCTATAATACTTTCTGCCGCTTCCATGTTTGCACGGTAATCGCATTCGGTGCAGATAGCAATAGTATCTTCTCCTACAGGGGTCAACATCATATACTCATGGGATACGTTTCCGCCCATCATACCGGAATCTGATGCAACAGTAATAACCTCCGGTATTCCCGCTCTTGCAAAAATCCTCTCATATGCCTTGTAGCATTTATCGTAATATTCCTCCAGGTCCTCCTGTGAAGTGTGAAACGAGTATGCATCCTTCATTGTAAACTCACGTACACGAATCAAGCCTCCCCGGGGGCGTGCTTCATCCCTGAATTTGGTCTGGATCTGATATATCATGAAGGGATAGCTCGCATAACTCTGACCATATTCCCTTACTAATTGCACTGCCGCCTCTTCATGGGTCATGCCCAATACCAGAGGACTTTGATTTCTGTCTTTAAATCTGACCAGCTCACTTCCCACGCTGACATATCTGCCCGATTCCTCCCAAAGTGTTCCCGGGAGCACCACTGGGAACAGCACTTCTTGCCCATCAATTGCATCCATTTCTTCTCTAATAATCTGCTCTATCTTTTTAGTAATTCTGCGAAGAGGTGGATATTGAGAATATATCCCACTTGCTACATTTTTCATATAGCCCCCTCTAATCATCAGTGCATGGCTGTCGATTACGCATTCCGACGGTTTCTCCCTAAACCTGTCCCCTACCAGCTTATCAATCTTCATAAAAACCTCTCCCTTCAAAAATTATACAATCAGCTTCGAATTTTTACGGATTTACGCCATAAATACAAGAAAAGCCCCAAGTTGAAAATCAACTCAGGGCGAACTGTACGGTCCGTGGTACCACCTAAACTCAGATAAAATCTGCACTTACCAAGTACAAAGCAAATAAATTTACTTAGAACCTGTCTAGCATCTCATTGCACTCGTCATTTTGGCGGATTTTTCGCCATGCTGCGTTAAATTTTCTGGGAATAAACAAATTATTCCTGCGAAAATTTGCCTTGCCTGACACAAAATCCGCTTAAAATGCCAAGCACAAGCAGATACTAGACAGGTTCTTATACTCTCTCCCTGTAACGGTGGAGCTCCGAAGGAACTTACTCAATAAAAATCTTTCGGTTTCTGGCTCAAAGGCGGGTTCAATATTTTTCATTGAAGGCTCTCACCAACCGCCCCCTCTCTGCTAAAGACAAAATATCTACTGTTCCTTTTCATAGCCTATTACATTATTTTTCTCTTATTGTATATTATCAAAAATTAAAAAGCAATCCCATAAAATACTTTTTGGTCCTGTAATGCAAGTACATCATTATTTGTCTTATATTATAGTTATTTTGACTTGTATTAT
>CAYQCA010000108.1:0-7489 GCA_964415835.1 uncultured Clostridium sp.
CTGAAAGGCTTGCTCCGCTGGGGAGCTATATTGCATTTGACAGTGAATACGTTGAGTTTGGACAGGGTTTTATAAAAGCTAAGGCTTTGGACGACAGAGTGGGCTGTGCTGTTTTAATTGAAGCGCTAAAGCACAGCTTCGAATTTGATTTATATGCTTGCTTTACCGTTCAGGAGGAGGTTGGTCTAAGGGGAGCGCAGGTAGCGGCATTTCAGGTTATGCCGGATGTGGCACTGGTCATTGAGGGAACAACCTGTGCAGATGTACCGGATGTTGAGCCTTTTGAATATTCAACTATATTAGGCAATGGTGCAGCTTTGACAATAATGGACAGAACCTGTTACTGTGATAAGGAGCTGGTTCAGTTCGTATATGATGTTGCAGTTAAAAATAATATAAAGGTGCAATACAAGCAGACAACCACAGGCGGAAATGATGCCGGGCAGATACAACGAACCGGTACTGGAGTCAAGATCGCTTCAATTTCTGTACCTTGCAGATATATACATTCTCCTGTGTCAGTGATGAGCAGAAGCGACTTCGAGTGTGTAGAGCGTTTGACTCTGGCGGCTTTAAATCAAATGAGCAAGGATAAGGATTTTATTAAAAAGTAACGAGGCAGCGGAAATGCCCCCCACTTCTATAAGTGGGGGTACCGCTTCGGCTTTCAGGCGGCGAGCACATATCTCCGCCTCGTTGAAACGCAGCTAAAGTAAGAAAATTTTTCTACAGCCGAAAAATTTTATTTGAACCGATGCGTTATAATCATTCAGAATATTATAAATGGAGGTTTTCGTATAATGCAGGAAACATTAAAAAAAGTTACCCAGGCCTTTGGAGTTTCTGGTAATGAAGAAGAAATAAGGGAAGTAATAACTGCAGAAATTAAAAAGTATGTTGATGAAATAAAAGTTGATGCAATGGGTAATCTTATTGCAATTAAAAAAGGTAAGAAAAAGAAAATCATGCTTGCGGCTCATATGGATGAAATAGGTATAATAGCTACATTTATCGATGAAAAAGGCTTTATCCGCTTTTCAAATATAGGAGGTGTTTATCCTCAAAACGCATTAACACACAGGGTGAAATTTCAAAATGGAACTATTGGATTCGTCAATGTGGAAGAAAAGCTTGAGGACTATAAGAATCTTAAACTCAGTAAAATGTATATTGACATAGGCTGTAAAAATAAAGAAGAAGCGCAAAAGCTTGTTAAAATAGGGGATGCCGCTACCTTTACCGGAGATTTTGTTGTACAGGGAGACTGCGCAGTTTCAAAAGCAATGGATAATAGGAGCGGATGTGCTGTACTGATTGAATTAATCAAATCTCAGCCAAAAACAGATAATGAAATTTATTATGTATTTACTACTCAGGAAGAAGTTGGCCTTAGAGGAGCAAAAACTGCTGCTTTCGGAATTGTTCCGGATTGCGCAATTGCGATTGATGTTACTCTTACAGGTGATACACCTGAATGTCAAAACAGGGAAGTAAAGCTGGGAATGGGGCCCGCGGTTAAAGTAAAGGATAGTTCGTATATTGCCCATCCTCAGATTCGCAGAATGCTTGAGGATCTGGCAGCCGGGAATGGAATTCCATATACACTGGAATTGCTTGACCGGGGCGGAAGTGATCCTGGAGCAATCCAAACGTCTGGAATTGGTGTACCATGCGGAGGGATATCAATTGCTTGCAGATATGTTCATTCAACTGCTGAAATGGTTAGCCTGGAAGATTTGAACAACTGCGTAAAACTTGCCGGGTTATTTGTCAAAAATTACAAATGATAGGATTTGTGGGTTAATGAAAAATATTAATATAACTGATATTACACCAAAGAGAGGTGCTGCGCTTCTCTTTTTGGTGTTTACGGGTATTTTGTGGAGTCTTGGCGGGTTGCTTATTAAACTGGTTTCGCTTAACCCGGTGGCAATCGCCGGAATGCGAAGCTTAATTGCTGCTTTATTAATCTTGATATTTATAAAGAAACCTGACTTCAAATTTACGCCTGTTAAATTTGCTTCGACAGTGGCCTATGCCGGTACTGTAATATTATTTGTAAGTGCAACCAAGCTGACCACTGCTGCAAATGCAATAATTCTTCAGTATACTGCACCTATTTTTGTGGCCGTTTTTGGTTCATTATTTTTCAAAGAAAAAGTAAAGACTTATGATATAATCACTCTTGCTTTTATATTTGGAGGGATGATACTTTTCTTTCTGGATAAGCTTTCTCCCGGTAATTTGTTAGGTAATGTTCTAGCGATTATAAGTGGTGTTGCTTTTGCTTTCACATCTTTATTGCTAAGATATCAAAAAGATGATTCTCCACTGGACAGAATATTTTGGGGAAATGTTTTAACAACTGTAATTGCTCTTCCTTTTATGTTTGAAAGAGTGCCTGATGCTAAAAGCATAATCGGATTAATTTTGCTGGGAGTTTTCCAGTTGGGATTTTCATATATCCTTTTTTCAATTGCAATAAAGAACGTTTCTGCGTTGGAATCAGTTTTAATTCCTATGATAGAACCAATTCTGAATCCCATATGGGTGGCTTTGCTGCTGCATGAAATACCGGGTTTCTATGCACTAATAGGCGGTGTAATTGTAATTTCTGCTGTCACTATCAGATGTATTTACATATACAGTCTGACAAAAAAGGACTTAAAAATATCAAAAAAGAAGGACATTGAGGGGGTCAACTAGAATAAAATATTATATAGTTTGTTCCATTGATGCATATATCATAATATATTAAAGAATCGGGGTGCGTATATGAACATTACATTTCTTGGCGCTGCAAAAACAGTTACAGGCTCATGTTATTTAGTAGAAACCAAGGATACGAAATTTATAGTTGATTGCGGTATGTTCCAGGGTAGAGCAAACGAAGTTCTGCTAAATGCCGAACCATTTCCGTTTAATCCTGGCGAATTGGATTTTATGCTTCTAACACATGCTCATATTGACCATAGCGGAAGAATACCGAAGCTATATATGGATGGTTTTGAAGGTACAATATATGCAACAAAAGCAACAACACAGCTCTGCGGTATAATGCTGCCAGATAGCGGACATATTCAGGAAATAGAAAATGAGTGGACAAACAGAAAAAGGCAAAGAGCCGGTAAACCGCCGGTAAATCCTTTGTATACTGTAAAAGAAGCCACAGAGTGTCTTAAATTATTTAAAGGTGTTTCTTACAACGAAATTGTAGAAATTGCGAAGGATGTAAAAGTAAGGTTTAATGATGCAGGACATATTCTTGGTTCATCAATTTTGGAAATATGGATAAAAGAAAATAATAAGGAAACAAAGCTTGTTTTCAGTGGTGACCTTGGAAATAAAGGGACACCAATACTCAAAGATCCGACGTACATTGAAGATGCCGACTATGTTATTATCGAGTCAACATATGGCGATCGATTGCATGCTCTTAAGAAGGGTCCGGAAAAGATAGAAAAGTTTATAAATATAATAAGTGAAACTGTTGCAAAAGGTGGAAACATTGTAATTCCTTCATTTGCAGTCGGAAGAACACAGGAAATAATTTATGAATTAAATAAGTATATGGACAATTCCGATGAAAGAGTCAGGGAAATATTTAATATACCTGTTTTTGTAGATAGTCCTTTAGCAACCTCCGCAACGCAGGTATTCAGGGATAACCTGGACTGCTTTGATGAAGAAGCAAAGCAGTATATTGCTAATGGAGATAATCCTCTGGATTTCCCGACACTTAAGTTTACACAATCTGTTGATGATTCAAGAAAGCTTAATGAAAGAGATGATAGTGTAATTATCATTTCAGCAAGCGGCATGTGTGATGCTGGTAGAATTAAGCATCATTTAAAGCACAATCTTTGGAGAAAAGAGTCCACTATACTTTTTGTCGGATACCAGGCTGAGGGTACATTGGGCCGAAGAATTCTGGACGGTGCCAATAAAGTAAAAATATTCGGTGAAGAAATTTCTGTAAATGCCCGTATCGAAGCGATAGACGGTTTTTCAGGCCATGCTGATAAAGACGGTTTGTTATCTTGGATAGAAGGTTTCGGTAAAAAACCAAAGAAAATATTTGTAGTTCACGGTGAAGAGGAAACAAGTGCAGTATTTGCACAGACCATTACCGATGATTTCGGTATTCAGTGCATCGTTCCTGCCAGAGGTGACAGCTTTGTTCTCAGTGCAGACAAGGTTTATGAAAACATGCCAAGTACTGATGTTCAGAAGAGATTCAGGAGACTTGCAGTTGTTGAAATGCTTGAAACCCTTAAGGATGAGTTTAATGATTTGGCGGATATATTAAAGGGTGACTTGAAGCAGGAAAAATCTGATGCAGAAATTGATGAAATTGCTGCTAAATTAAGAATGGTTGAGAAGTCTATTGTAGAGGCATTAAAATAAAATTGAAAACTTACAAAAATATAAGTTTTTAAAATTTATTAGAAATAGACAAAAAGTATCTAAGTTTCAAAATGCTTTTTGTCTATTTTTTTGTCTCAAACCTATTGATATTTCTAGGTTTTAAGCAATATCGAAAAGATAGAAGTAAAACACATGATTTGATAAAGAACAGAGAGTAATGCCTTTAAATGGATAAACTTTGGTGTTTTTTAATGATTTTAGAATTATTACATAATTGACAAATATTTTAAAAATCTGTATAAAAAATAGGGTATGTAATTGTTCATATTTAACAAACCGGAGTTTTGACGGAGGACATAATAATGAAAACCTACATATTAAAGAGTAGAAGACCTATTTCTTTAATTGTTATTATTTTTTGTATATTATTAAGCTATGTAAATAATTATTTTGATATAAGCGGTTTTATAAGCACAAAAGCACAAGCAGCCAAGGAAAAACAGATGGAGTTTATTTATGGAAGGCATAGTGCCCGGGGTGATAGCTATATTTTCAATTCACCGAGGTATTACGGCAGTAATATTAGCTATACAGAGGAAAGCGAGATAACCTCTGCTGATAGTATTCCTGTATTCGATTATACTGATTTTCCGGACCATCAAAGTTATACTAAATATATGGTAATTAAAAATTCAGGTCAAATTTCGGAGCTGAATGAGTTTTTAATTGCATCAAAAACCCAAAGTATTTCAAAAAAGCTTCAGGACCAAATTGATAAAGATTCTTTCAGACACAGGAAATTAGGCTTTTATTATGTCTTTAATTATGATTACTCAATTAGCGCGTTAAAAGAACTGGATGGTGTAATTGAATCAACTTCTCAAGCGCAAAAAGTACCCAAGGCTTTAGTGGCGGCAGTATTATTCAGAGAAATGATGTTTTTGGGGCAGGAGGATATTCTTGACGGTTTGCCGTTGATAGGCGGGAAGTCTCTCGGCATTTGTCAGATAGGAATTCAAAACGTAAGATATAATGAAGAAATTGTACACGGCGATAAATCTTTGATAATTAATAAGACTGATGACGATATCAAAGAAATGTTGGAAAATCCGGAACGAGCAGTATATTTCTGTGCGGTCCAACTCAGAGCAAGAGCAATAAAAATAACTCAAGATCAAAATGTGGATTTGAATAGTCTCGATAAAGAACAAATACATAGGATTTTGGAAGAATATAATCAATCTAATATTTCTGTTACGGTTGGACCGATAAAATCAAAACATACATATGCTGAAGAAACATATAGGTATTATGAGCTGTTTGATGAATACTATAATATACAATAAAAATAACTTTATTTTCATTATGTTTTGTATTAGAATATCATGTGTAGAATGTATTTAGCTGTTCCTAAATACATGTAGAATGGATGAACAATAAAATTTTTGGAGGACGGTTAGTATGGTAGGGTCATTATTATTAACTCTATTACCTATTGTGGTAATAGTACTTATGCTTGTTGTTTTCAAAAAATCTGCAGACATAAGCGGCGTTGTTGGATGGATTTTAGTTTCATTAGTTGCATTTCTGTTTTTTAACACTTCGCTTGAAGTAGTTTTAAGGTCAACAGTTTCAGGTGTTATCAGATCTTTTCCTGTATCCGGAATTGTCGTAACTTCATTGCTTATGATGGCATATATGGAGAAAACAGGAGCTTTAAAAAGAATTATCATTTTTATAAAAACAATTTCAAGCCAGAATAAAGCAGTACAAATTATGCTTATCAATATTGGATTTGGCACGTTGATGGTATCGGTAGGAGCAACACCGGTTTCACTGCTTCCACCAATTCTTATTGCGATGGGCTATTCAACATATGTAGCCATAGCGCTGCCTGCAATAGGATATGATGCACTTTGTACGTATTCTTTGCTGGGAGCACCATTAGTGGCATTCCTTGACTTTGCAAATAGATTTTTAGGCCCGGGAAACGAGATTTCACCATCTCAGGCAGGAAGTGTTTTCTATATGTTCCTGCCATTAGTTTCAACGTTAATCGGATTTTGCATGCTTTATATTGTTGGTAAGTGGGAAGCAATCAAGAAAGGCTTTCTGCCTGTTATTGTAACGGGTGCAGTAATAGCTGTTGTAGCGTACTTTACAAATAAAATTGACAATTTAGTAACGTTAACAGGTGTTTTTGCCGGTATTGCTGTCATATTAGTTATGGCATTGTACCTAAAATTAACCGGTAAAAAAATAATTGACCGAAGCAAACTGACAGAGGAAGAAATCGCGTACGAGAAACAGTATCCTCTTTGGAAAGCATTAAGTCCGTGGATAATACTAATTGGATTGATTCTTGCAATGAATCTGCCAAAACCGATGTATGACTTTTTATACAATTTAAAGCTGCCGATAAACGGTATTTCCGCAGATGGAAAAGGTATCGCTACGAGAGCTCTGTGGAGTGCATATACATGGATAGCAGTAGCAGTAGTTCTTTCAATGTTTATTATGAAGCCAAAGCTGTCTGAAGTGAAAGAATCGGTAAAAGTTTGGTGGAAGAGAGCTCCAAGGCCTGTTTTCTCAGCTGCAATTTTCTTTGCTGTTGGTGAAATTATGAACTACTCAGGCTGGAGTATGGAAACTATGAAGTATCAGACTGATAGCATGATAAAGGTTTTGGCAGAAACTTCTGCAAATGCATTCAGTGGTGCATATGGATTCATTACAGGGTTTATCGGTTTGTTTGGTGGCTTTATCACAGGAAGTGAAGCTTCAACTGTTGCAATGTTTGCTAACTATACAATGGCAACCGCGAGCAAATTAAATCTTGGCATGAACGGAATAATTATAGTAACAGCGGCACTGGCTTTTGGAGGCGGTTTGGCAAGCGTGATTTCTCCTGCGAAACTACAAAATGCAGCAGCATCAATTGATAAACTGGGCGAGGAAAACAAGGTAATCAGAATTGCATTTGTTTTCGCGTTGATATTGGTATTAATTACTTCTTTATATGCAATGATGCTTTTGAAGATTGGTGTAAATATTTAAGCTTTTAGATTGCGATTAAATGATAAAATAATGTGGCACTTACAATATCTGTTGAGTGAATACT
>CAYQCA010000108.1:7589-12510 GCA_964415835.1 uncultured Clostridium sp.
TTAAACCACTTGACGGTATATTTACCAAATAATACAATGTATATATCTTACTTTTACGAAATCTATTCGGCTAAGAAACTAATTATGGTTCTTAGGTGAAAGAGGGGTTCGGGAAGGGAGAAGTTCTCCAAAAGACCGAGCGGGAGGCCGCCACGTCGTGTGGCTGGTTTGTTAGGGAAAGGCTATGGAGAAGGATAATACATATTTGTTAGATAAATTCGAAATAAATAAAGCGTAATTATTAGTACGTTTAACAATAATGTATATTAACATATATCAAGAGAGGTCTGTAATGAATGGTACAAACAGTTAATATTATAGGTATTGAAATTTCAAAGTTAACGTTACAAGAAACAATGAGTTTAATTAGCGAAAAGATAAGTAATGATAATAAAAAGCTTTTTCACATTATAACCGTAAATCCTGAAATTGCAATTCAAATCCAAGAAGATAATGAATTAATGGAGATTTCAAAAAAAGCAGATTTGCTGACACCTGATGGAGTAGGTATTGTTTGGGCTTCAAGAATACTCAAAAATCCAGTTCCTGAAAGAGTTACAGGCTATGATTTGTTACTTGAATCGCTAAAGCAAGGTAATATACACAATTGGTCATTTTATTTTTTGGGTTCAGATGAAGAAGTAAATAAGAATATGGAAATACACGTTTCGGAGTTTTATCCAAATATAAAAATTTTAGGAAGATATCATGGATATTACAAAAATGAAGATGAAGAAAATATAGTCCAAGAAATAGAATCTTTGCGTCCAGATATTTTAGTTGTTGCTTTTGGTTCTCCCCGCACTGATAAATGGATTGAAAAGTATAGAAATAGACTTAATGCAAAGGTTGTATTTGGTGTTGGTGGGAGTATGTATGCTATAACAGGAAAAGTTCAAAAAACTCCTGAAATCTGGAAGAAATTTAATCTTGAATGGTTATATAGGAGAATTACAATGCCAGAAAGAAAAAACAGACAAAAAAAGCTTAAATTCTTTGCAATTAAATCTCTAAAGCAGGCTTTAGGTTTAAAATATAATTAGACAAAGGGTTGCCTAATACGTAATGTTTATAAATTGTTCATAAATAAAGGGATTTAAGGCCGCGCCATCCGTGGCGCTCTTGCTCCGAGGGACCTAGTCTTTCAATTAACAACCGCTTTCATATAAAAGTTTCCACTATTTTGTTGAGGCGTGATGGATAATATCGATATAGGAAAAGCAGGAAAGTAATTTATATTGGCTGAAACTATTGGCTCCAGCCAAACCCATCGTAGTTTAGTGTTGACACATCGGCTAGAGACTTTGTGAATGCGTGCCGTTCTCTGAAATGCTGCGGATGATTATCGAGCCTCACTGCGGGGAATAGCAAGTAAACCATAACATTAGCGTTTTGTTTGAATACGGAAGCGAGTATATTTGAAGAGCCCGGTGCGGTAGTTCCGCACGCCGGAACTGAACAGGGGTTGCTGAGTAATCAGCAGTCCTACCGTGACACTGAAACACCTTAATGTTTGATAATGATTGACTACTATGTCATGATTTTAAATACCACATTATATGGAGGTATGTTAAGTAATATGTTTAAGAGATTTACAGGAATGATTCTTGTTGTTACCCTGATTTTTTCTGGATGTGGTATAAGTAAAGATACGAGTCAAGGCTCTAAAGTTATGCATATATATACTAGTGAAAATGACAAAATATTAAGCAAAAAATTACCAACTTCAAGTGTTACCAAACCAACAATGGCAATAACTACATCAACTGAAGAATTATCTGAAAATACAGGAACGCAAGTGAAAGAAAAAATAGTAACAAGTGCTGTATCAGAAACACCACAGGGTTCAGAGGTTTTAAAGTCAGATGATAAAACCATTGCAGACGAAATATATAATGACTTTTATATTGGAGAGGCATTCAAATCAGGTTTTATTTACATAGAACCATTTAAAATCCAAAGAACCTCATATTATGATGGGATTAAGATTAATGATTATCCAAATATTATTGAGTTTTATACAATTGAAAAAGAGAATGTGTATAATCCAGTATTTTATTCTGAATCAAACATTTATATTCCTTCAGTTGAAGAAGAAAGTAAATATTATTGGCAGGGTAGCTTTGTTGAACCTGAACAATCAACATTACGATATATATCTAGCACACAAATTAAAGAAACTTTAGTCGGAGTTACTTTCTTTAACCATGAAGTATCAGATATCGATTTTAGCAATAGTGGTAAAAACAGAAATTACTCAAAGACTGAATACTCTAAGGCACTTGAAGAAGTTAAGAAGGGCATTGAAGATAAGAAAAATTTGGAGGGGACTTTAAGAGAAATAACAATAGATGATACTATCGTGGGGGCTAAGCAAATATGTATTATAAGCATCAAAGGTACTAATTTAAAGATGATATTATCAAAATATCTATTTATTGGGTTTGAAAGCACTGCTGATGTTTATGTAATTGACTTAATTAATCCCGAAGGGAAAACAATTAAGACATTTGAAAAATATAATTGTGCTGCTTATTAGATATATTCATACAAGAAAAAAGCTTAAGAATGGATAGGTACATTAGATAACAAATGCCTTCACACATGGGCTTCAGCCAGTAAGTTTACGGTATTATTAGAAGAAGGACCGAGGTTAATGATGCTCGCATCCATGCTCGCCAACAGCCTTCCGTGGATGTAATAAAAAAGGAGGGGTAAGTTTGAGATACATTGTATTAGTTTTAACATTACTTGTAGGATTAATATTAATTTTATTTATTGGTTGTGGTTCCCAAAGTATAAACAAGTCTATTCCGGATATTTCTAAACCTGATATAAGTAATTTATTAAACAAGCTAGAGGAATTGGGCTACTATAAATATATTGATTCTTCCCAAATTGATGAGGTTAAAAAAAATTCACTTGATGCCGGTTATGTTTTCGGTTGGGAAGAATCAGGTCGGGATTTTCTAGAGGATGCAGAAAGTTTGGCAGAAGGGGGAATTTCAGAGTTTTATGATCGTATTAAGGAATTCTTGAAAAAGCAGAATATAGATATTAATGAATCTGAGGAATTCTCTGACAAAGGTTATAAAATTTCGGTGAATGGCTGGGACTATGTTATATATACTGAAGATGAACTGAAATCACAAAATATTTGGGAATTAAGTACCTTAAGGAGTTTTTCGATTATTAATAATTTGCTTAAATTATCTAACTCGAATGAAAGGATATATATCTTATATGGCGGTAATGATTTAAGGGCTATCTTTTTAACAGACGAAATGTATAAGATAATAATTGAGTCTGGTGTTCTGCCTGAAAATGAGCTACCAAGAGAAGTTCCGGATTCTTTTTAAAGGCGCCGCTTCAAGCGGCTTTTATTCAAAAAAGTATAGCCTTACTGTATATAAAACGCATACACGCTAGGTCTTCCGCCAGTGGGTGATGCAGTATATATTTTGGCTCAAAGAAATTAATTTCTTATTTAATGAAGGGAATGGTGAATTCTAAATGACAAAAAAGGCATTTGTACTGTTTATGTGTTTGTTTTTTATATCATTCATAGTTGGGTGCAAGGATGTAGATAATGCGCCGCCATTAACTATAGAGTGTGATTCTCAAAATATTCCTTATAACATTGGCTTAAACGAATGGAATGGTTCAAAATATGATCGAGAAGACGTATTAGTATCCTTATCAAAAGACAATAATCAAATTCCTTATTTTGAACTGGGAAAACGAATATATATTTCTTTTGAACCAGAAAAGGCTCCAGATAAAATTGTACTTTATGATTATATTTTGAAGGAGGATGGCAGACCGAAATATACAGACAAAGAAACATCAGAAGTTACGTTTGAATTCATAAATAACGAGGCTACATTTATCTTGAATGAAAATTTATCAGCTATGCTTAGTTCAAATTCAAAGGATTACGAAAAAGGTGCTGTCCTTAGAGGATTTAAGTTAGTTTGCAACTGGGGTAAAAATGAATGCGAATATGGTTTTTTGATTAAGACAGATGCAATGAAAGATAAAAAATAACGGAGGGGCCTTATAAATAATTATTACGAAATCAAAGAGGACAATAGTATATGGATTATCCAGATAGAACTAGAGCTGAGCAGATATTGGCTGAAGCTGAAAAAAAGAATAGTGGAGTTTGGGTACAACATAATAGAATAGCGGCTTTATCTGCTGAAAAAATTGCCAGTCACTGTGGGGTTGATAAAGAAAAAGCTTATACTTTAGGACTATTACATGATATTGGCAGAAGATTTGGAAGTGTTGATCTACAACATACGATACTAGGCTATAGGTATATGCTAGACTTAGGATATTATGAATCGGCAAAGATTTGTCTGACACATTCGTTCCCATATAAGGATGTACATAGTTATAATGGACAGGATGATTGTTCTAAGCATGATAGTTCTTTTATACAAGAGTTTATAGATAGTCTAGATTATAATGAATATGATAGATTAATTCAGCTTTGTGATGCAATATCTTATCCATCAGGTGTATTGATGTTGGAGAAAAGATTTGTAGAGGTCGTTATGAGAAAAGGCTTTGATGAATATACGATAAAAAAGTGGAAAGCACTACTGAGCATTAAAGAGGAATTCGTTTTTAAAGTAGGATGTGATGTTTATAGCCTATTTAAGTGATTCAGGCAGAAGTTTTTTCCTAACAAATGCATTGACGCTAGGACCTCCGGTAGTAAGTATAGCAAACCCGAAAGTATAGTATGGCTGTCTCCAAGGGCTTTAGCCAAACCCCCTCACCGTGTCGTGGTGACACATCGGCTCAAGGGTTTCGTGAAGGGTGGGATGTTTGTCCCAAGATTCGGTTCTATTAACAAGTGGAGTATAAGTAAATATGTGAGGGGTCAGAAATGTATAAAGATTTTTATAAA
>CAYQCA010000109.1:0-12460 GCA_964415835.1 uncultured Clostridium sp.
TCAGGCAATTCTCCTCCAAGAGCTTTTTCAGCCTGAGCAAAGCCTTCATCAATAGCTTTCATCAGTTCATCGTACTTTTCAGGATTATCATTTGAGATAGCTTTTGCAAAAGCTACTATTCTATCACTTACTGCTTTTACTCCGGACTCACCGTCTTCGGATATTGCCTGTTGGGCAGCAGCCCGTGTCTTTTCATCAACAATCAATTCCTCTTTACCGGATAGTACATCTTTAAATGTTTTCCCCTGGCTTTTGAGCAGCTGTTCTACTAAATCCCGTAAATTTTGTGTAGCCCGGTTTGCTTCTTCCCAAAGCCTGTTTATTTCTTCGGCATTAGCAGCAGAACTTTCTGTTTTTTCGGGCTTTGCTGCCGCAACCGGCTTACTATAGGTTGCAGTTGCACCTTCTTTTGATTTTCCAAGGTCTAAGACTACAGCAGCATCTTCAGACTGTGCTTTATTTTTGTCTGAAACTTTAGCCTTTTCCTGTGTTTTGGCAGTCACATACTTTTGAGTAACCGCTCCGTTTGAATTAACTCCATTTAACATAGCAACCTCCATCTGCGTACTTGTACGCTCTCCATCCATAGATTCGAAATACCTAAAAGATATTTCATACATTTCCGTATACTTACATTTCGGCTAAAATCCATATTAGCTTTATACAATTTAATTTTATTGAAAAAAACTTAATTATTTTGCATAAGAGCCTCCGATTCGGGTATAAATAATAATGCCACTTTCCTGATTCAACATACCTTCTTTCTACACACTATCATCTTTTATACCAATTGAAAGTGAGTATTTTAAATATTTCGGGTGAGCATATGATAATTCAGTGTGAAAGAAAAGAATTTATCCAGCAAGATGACAAAATAGCAATAACCAGAGATGACCGTCTCATTGGCTATGGAAAGATCCTTGCGGTTCTGGACGAGCATGTACTTGTAGATATAGATGAGAGTGCCAGTAAATCTCTTTTTGAAATTTTCAGTGAGAATATCCCCTGTGATTTTACTTTTGTCAATGAAACGTATAGTCCAAGTAAACAAGAAAATTAGGCATAAAATTAAGCAGCCGGCACATACCGGCTTAGAGTCTGTTTAATATCTGCTTGTGCGTGGCATTTTAAGTAGATTTTGTGCAATGAGATATTAAACAGGCTCTTAAATTTTGTTAACAATTTGTTCTAAATTTTATAACAGTTTGTTAACCATTTCTTCAGAAATTGTACATATTTTCCGGGTATCATATAACCATAAGATACTTTTAAATCTTTTACGAATGGAGGAATGGATATGTATAACAATTTTAATAACGAGGATTGGAACAGCCAATCATACAATAACTTTGACAATCAACACCAAACTTACTACAAGGAGATAATTGTAAGACCTGAAAGAAGCAAAAAACGGAAATTTCTTACTTATACTTCACTTGTACTTATTACCTCTTTGATTACCAGCTTTGTAGTAGGTGGAGCAATGTACTCGAGCTTTTCGAAGAAGCTGGATGAGCAGGTAACCGGATTACAAAAAACTGTAGCATTGAGTTCATCAGTAAGCAGCAACAAATCAGCAACGGAGGTTACTACCGGCACTGAATCGCCAACAGCAAAAACACTTTTAAATTCAGCCGCTTCAAATGGCGCAGATTTGTCCGTTACTGAGATTGCAAAGAAAGTAGGCCCTTCTATTGTAGGAATTAAAATGACAGTAAAAAACGGCAGACAATCAGGATATTTCGGTATGGGCTCTCAATCAGCCGATTCAGAAGGCTCAGGCATAATTATCAGTAAAGATGGATATATTGTAACAAATTATCATGTTGTTGAATACGCGGATCCTAAGAATAGTAACTACAAAGCAACACTTACAGTGTATCTGCCTGACAAAAGAGAAACAACAGCAACATTTATAGGCGGAGACAGCGACAACGACCTGGCTGTTTTAAAAATTAACATGACAGACTTACCGGTTGCAGAGCTTGGTGACTCATCCGATGTAGAAGTTGGAGATTTGGCTGTAGCTATTGGTAATCCTCTTGGAATGGAATTCGCAGGTTCTGTAACATCTGGCGTTATTAGCGCATTAAACAGGCAATTGGATACCGGCGATGTTTCAATGAGCCTGATTCAGACCGATGCAGCAATTAACCCCGGCAACAGTGGTGGGGCGTTATTAAATTCGAAAGGACAGGTTGTCGGAATCAATTCGGCTAAAATCTCTGTAACAGGTGTTGAAGGCTTAGGCTTCGCAATACCGATCAATACCGCTAAACCGATAATTGAGCAGCTTGTAACCTATGGATATATAACCGGAAAACCTTTAATAGGTATATCCGCGCAGGAAGTTACTGCCGATATTTCCAGCATATATGGAATTCCTGAAGGCGTATATATTGTAGAGGTAACGCAGGGCGGTGCTGCTGAAAAGGCAGGAATCAAAAAAGGTGATGTTCTTATAAAGCTTGATGGTAAGGAAATAAAAACTATGGCAGATATAGATGCAGTAAAAAAATCGCACAAAGCAGGTGATACTGTTGCTGCTGTTGTTACCAGGAATGGGTCAAATATGACTGTAAATCTTACATTTACAGAAGCTAAATAGCCCTTTCTTTCATATAGATTACTCTCCTACTAAGCAACTCCCCGTGGGGTTTATCTCACGGGGAGTTAAGTTTTTTAGTCAACCCAATTGGGGTATAAAGAGTCTGCCTCGTCATAAAGTAACCCGTAGTTTTTGTCTTTAGGATCATAAATATATATCTGCTTATCCTCTACAACTACCACCCTGTCATTTTTCCCCACTCTGGCCGTTCCGTTTTCAGCCGCTTTTTTAGGTATAGCGAGTTCTGTATATTTGTTTGATTTTATATCATGCAAATAATACTTGCCTGCCACACTGTAAACAACTTTTGATGCAGTATAGTTAAAAGAAACATTATCTGCTCCGGAAAATGCACTTGCTGTAGGAACTTTCAATGTCACTTTGTTCCGCCCCTGCTTATCAACAGTCCAGACATTTTTTCCATCTGCTAATACAAATTTCCCATTTCTACCCCAGTCTGCACTACTGAATTTGCTGGCAACCACACTGGTCTTTTTTGTACTGAGTGTTAAAATGAACAATTTGTTATTTCCAATAAATCCACCCTTGTGTGAAGTCATAAAGGCCACCTGTTTGTTATCCTGTGACCAGCCTACTGCATATGCTCCATAATCTACATCCTTTAAAGAATAAATTGACTTGGTGCTTTTTTTCGCTATATCATACAGAAGCAAATCTGTTGATCCGTTAGAATAAACAACATATTTTTTATTGGGACTTAAGATAGGTTCATAGATTCCTTTTTCATCTTCAAACAAAACCTTGTCGCTTAAAACAAATCTTACACCATTCTCTACCCAATACAATTCACTTTTCTTCGCTCTGTCAGTTTGCTTAACCCCATTTTCGGAATCTTTTGGTGTGTTTTCATTACCGGTTACTACATCATCAGATATATCATCTTTGGTCGAATTATTATTTTCTGCTGCAGAATCTGTCCCAGACTGTGGTTGAGACTCTCGTGCCAAAAACTCTACATCACTTTCATTTACTACATTTGTAACCTTAACAAGGTAGTATTTCGTTTTTGCTTTAAATGCATAAACATGATCTTTGATAATTTTAACTTCTTCAACAGTATACCCTGTAAGCGGAGCTTTGGTATTTTCATAGCTAATCACACCTAAATCCTTTATAGCCACTCCATTTTCTCCTAAAAATGCAGTTTTTAAGTATTTAAAATAGATATCACTGTTTTGCGAGGATGAAACGTTTTGCATAGTATCAAAATCAAATCTTATGAAATCACCACTCATGTAATAGAGTGTTCGCTTTTGCCCCGGCTGTCCCTTTTTTACGATGAATTCAGCAGAACCTTCCCGCGAGTCATAATATGTTATATTTATAATACCATAGGTTCCATTACTGCATCTTACAGCATAAACATGGTCTTGTACAATTAGGATTCTTTCGGTACTGTATCCTGTATCAGGAATAGCTGCAGAAGAATACTGGACCTTCCCCATATCCTGTATCGATGCCCCATTAACAGGCTTTAAGTAATATGCTTCCGAGCCTGACTGCTGAAAACGGATATCAGCCAAAGAAGAGCTTACATTTTTTAGACTGTCCAAATCGAAATACAAAAGATCTCCACTTAAATAATATGTCTCTTCCGAGCTTTCTGCCGAAACTACCAAGCCTGTGAATAAAACATTTGATAATAGAATAAATAGCGCAAGGATAAAGGTTATTTTTCTTTTCAAAGTTTCTAGCCCCCTTTCAATACAATTAATTCAATCTCATTATATTCCTTTATGTTATAATATTCCATACTTAATCATCGACTTGTATATTGTCAGCCAAAGATAGATCAACATGGCAATAACCATGAGGATTTTTTTCCAGATACTTTTGATGATATTCCTCAGCCCGGTAAAAATTATCAATAGGTAAAACTTCTGTTACGATAGGTTTATCATAGGCAAGCTGCGTACTATTTATATATTCCTTAATTACTTCCTTATCTTCTTCATTTTTATAATATATGCCTGTACGGTATTGTGTCCCCCTGTCATTTCCCTGTCTGTTCAGAGAAGTAGGATCAATTATAAGAAAAAAATAATCCAAAAGTTTTTTCAATGTAATAGTAGAATCATACCTTACATGAACGGTCTCCGTATGGCCTGTGCCTCTCCTGCAAACATCCTCATATGAAGGATGTTCTGTATTACCATTTGCATAACCTACTTCAGTATTAACAACTCCGGGGATTTTATCCAAAAAAGCCTCCACACCCCAGAAGCATCCACCGGCAAGCCAAATTTCCGAGTAATTATTTTTTGTGTCTGACATAATAACCTCCACGCCAACTTTTGGCACAAATAGTAATGAAAGTATCGTGGAGGTACGCGGTTAAGTCATAAATGTATTTCACTTTTTTCACGCTAAAACTCCTCTCTTTTTCATTCATCTAATTAATATACCCAGCTAAACCTTCAACTAAATATTTTTTGTTTTGTTTTTTCAAGTTAAATGATATCATAAAAATATGGAAATTTAAGAAAATCATTTTGAAATGGAGCGATATACATGAAGACACTAATTTGGGCTCATCGAGGAGCTTCCGGGTATGCACCTGAAAATACAATGGAAGCCTTCAGGCTTGCAAATAAACAATGCGCAGATGGAATTGAACTGGATATTCATTTAACAAAAGACGGGCATATAGTAGTTGCACACGATGATACAATAGATCGTTGTTCAAATGGTAGCGGACGTATAATAGATAAAACTCTGGAGGAGCTGTTGTCTTACGACTTTTCCAATCATTTACCTGAATATAGGAATATAAAAATCCCTACTCTGGAAGAAGTACTATGCTTTGTTAAGGAAACCAAAATGTCTGTAAATATCGAGATTAAATCAGGCGAGGGTATCGAGAAAAAGGCTGTTGAGCTTGTTTCAAAGCTTGGGATGAAAAACCGTGTTATTTTCTCTTCTTTTAATCATTATAGTTTGATGCTGGTTAAAAATATTGATGCTTCTATTCCAATAGGCTTACTGTACGGTGAAGCTATGGTAGACCCTCATGTTTATGCCGCACACCTGAAAGCAGAGGCTATTCATCCACATTATATGACTTTGGCTGTCCCAGGGACAATTGCCGGCTGTAAGGCTAATGGCATAAAAATACATTCATGGACTGTAAATGATCTCCAACACATTGAGTGGATGTTCAAAGAAGGTATAAATGCTGTTATTACTAATTATCCTGATGTAGCATATAAACTTCGGCATAAAATACAAAAATGAAAAGATGAATTTTGCCCTCATATGCATATGGAGACGGTATGTTTGATGTCAAGGTTGGAGAAGTAAATGGGAGGTTGAAGTGAAGGAACAAAAAATATTGGTTATAGAGGATGAGAAAAGCATCGCTGACGCGATAGTATATGCCTTGCGTAGAGAGGGCTTCACGGCGGATGTTGCCTATGACGGAGAAGAAGCTTTGAAAGTATTTGATTTGTTTAAACCTAATGCAATGATTCTTGATATTATGCTGCCAGGCATAAACGGATTCGAAGTTTTGAAAAGGCTGGAAAGTAAGAATACGGTAGGTATTATCGTACTAACTGCGAAGGAAGACATCGTAGACAAGATACTAGGTCTTGAACTGGGTGCAGATGACTATATTACAAAACCCTTTGATATGCGTGAACTTCTGGCGAGACTTAGATCTCTACTAAGGCGCTTACAGGTAAAAGCAGGTGACCGGGCGCAAACGGAAATCCAACTAAATGGATTAATGCTTAATCTGCAGCAGAGAAAGGCGGTTGCTGATGACAAACTACTGGATCTGACACCCAAGGAATTTGACCTGTTAGCACTTCTGGCTGCCAGCCCAGAAAGAGTTTATACAAGGGACCAGCTTTTGGACTTAATATGGGGTATGGAATATATCGGAGGGACACGGACTGTTGACATCCACGTCCAGCGTGTGAGAAAAAAGCTGGGTCCAGATTATAGCGATATTCTACAGACCATTCACGGTGTAGGTTATAAAGCCTCAATTAGATACCAGAATGGTGGAAACTGATATGATGATAAGTATCAAAATCAAATTCAGTGTTTTCTTAGCAGCACTTTTACTGCTCACGGTTACAATATTAAGCATTCTGGTGCTGGATGGGATAAAAAAGAATCAACAGGTGCAGTATGAGGCATATCTATCACAGCAAGCCAGGACGACCAATTTGTATTTCAATCAATTGATCCTTAGCGAACCCTTTATGATGCCCGAAACCTTTTTGATTTCTGGCGGAAATAAACTGGCAAAGCAGCTAAACAAGGTCAGCGGTCAAGCAACCGTATTATATGATACCAGTGGTAAAAAAATCGGTGAATCTGCACCGGAAAGCAGGGTCAGCAACATAGAAAAAGCTCTTTCTTATGCCTTACAAAATAAAATAGCCTATCAAGTAGAGCAATCTTCCCTTTATTATCTGGCACCGTTGACCAAAGGCGGCGAACAGGTTGGGGTACTTCAGCTTAATTATTCGCTGGAGGAGTATATTAATTTCTATAATTACATTCAAACTCTTTTTATTTATATTAGCGCCGGTGTTTTTATTGTTAGTTTCATTCTCGGATATATTTATTTTAACTCTTTTGCTAACGGGATATTTAAATTAAAAAATATGGCTGATCGAATTCGGACCGGTCAATACAACATAGAGGTCCCTCGCCGGCGAGACGAGCTGGGAAAGCTGGGAGAAGGGATTTACGACATGAGCAGGCAGATTCTAAAAACTATCGAGGATATGCAGTCTGAGCAACAAAAGCTTACACTTGCGGTTACCAAGCTGTCTAACCTGGAAAAGCAGCAGAAGGAGTTTATTGGAAATATCACGCATGAATTCAAAACACCGTTGACATCAGTAAAAGCATATCTCGACCTTCTGGAAATGTATCCCGATGATCCGGAGCTTATGGATACAGCAAGGGAAAGGATAAGGCAGGAAACTGAGCGGTTGTATGAGATGGTGGATAAGGTTTTACAATTATCCGCTCTTGAAAAATACGATTTTGAATACAAAATGGAAAAAATCGATGTAAGGCAATTAATCCTCCAGGTTTGTAGCAGCTTAAAAGGAAAGATAGATAAATTCGGGATACAATTAACAACTGAGCTCAAAGAGGTATTTATCGAAGCCGACAGAGAAAACATGGTCATCATTCTCGTAAATCTTTTAGACAATGCCATTAAATACAATAAGCCGCAGGGCAGTATTCGAATAAAAAGTTATGCAATGAACTCTAACGTATTTGTTGAAATTAGCGATATGGGCATCGGTATACCTGCGGAAGCGAAATCCAAGGTGTTTGAACCCTTTTTCACCGTAGATAAAAACCGTTCCCGGCAAAACGGTGGTGTCGGATTAGGACTAGCCCTCATCAAAAAACTTATGGAAAAACAGGGTGGAACTGTTACATTGGTTGAAACCGGCCTGGAAGGCTCAACCTTCTGTTTATGCCTTCCTTCTTATGAAAAATACGAATAATTTTACATTTTTGAAACATTTCAGCTATATTTTCGATATATATGCCTGATAGGATAAAAGGAAAAGGAGATGATGCAATATGAATAAGATGAAAATGATAAAGATTGCAACGGTCTTTGTATTCCTATTGACTTTTACTGCCTGCAGCATTAAGCACGAAGGAAATAGAACCGTAATCAAAGAGCCTGGAAAAAGCATAACTATTATTGAAAATGATAATACGGAAACCGACCAACCCTCTATTTCTGTTGAAAAAATCGATCAATATAAGGGGCTGGAAATTACCGACTGGTATGATGAGAAGACCGTTGTCCTTGCAAAGGAGAACCCTGAGCTGGGGAAAATGAACCTTCAAGAAAATGCGGAATTCTACCCCAGAAGTATTTACCTGTATAATCTGGATACCAAAGAATACGAAACAGTGAAAGCCTCAAAAGATATGTTTCTTGGCGGGGCGATATTGTCCCCCGATAAAAAACACCTATTGTACTATGAATACTCGATCGGAGATGTCGCTCATTATTTAATGAGTATGGACGATGCAGAGAAGTCAAACGTTAAGGATGATGTTCTTGGAATTGCTATGACTGCTGAGTGGGCTGATGCTTATAGTGTGATCGGTGCTTCCTACGCCGGGGGTGCTTATATAGCTGACACAAATAGGAATATCACACAGATAGCTGAGATACAGGAACAATTGTTCACTGTGCAAAAAACGCAGAATAAAATCTATTATATAACCACCGGCGACTCCATGCAGTTATATATGCTTGATAGAATAACCAATGAGAAAAAGAATCTGAATGTGGAAAATGCGGATGGAATTATTCCCTCGCCTGATGGGAAGCAAATCCTTATTTCTCAGTGGGACGGAGCCAAGAAGAAGCTTCTTGTTGCCGATGCCGAGGGAAATATCTTGAGAACTATTGCAGAGGGAACCGAGATGACCGGAGCTTCGTGGTCGCCCGACCAGCTAATGATCGCCTACCAGCTTAAAACTGTGATTAACGGTGTTGAAAGTAACGGACTTTTTCTGTATGATGTGTTAACCGGTAAATCCATGCAAATTGCTGTGAATACCGGAAGTGCGGAAATCAGATGGAGCCCTTCGGGTAAAAAAATCGCCGTTGCAGAACTGGATGAAAGAAATTATAACAGCAGCATCATTTATTTGAAAGCAAATTAAACAGGGACTGATGAAATCATCAAATGATGAAAAAAATGCTACAGGCTATCTTTCTTCAAATAGAAAGTCCGTAACCTCAGCATCGGTATTATCTTCAATAAACCTCATTACCTCGTCAAGAGCAGAGTTAGCCTGTGTCCTGCTATTTGATACACAGGCTGCTCCGAGGACAATAGTCTGGTAATAATCCTGGTCTTCTATTTCAGCAATAGAGACATTGAATTTGTTTCGGGATTTTTGTATTAAACTTTTTACTATCATTCTTTTATCTTTCAAGGAATGACAATTTGGCACGTATAGCTTTATTCTCAGAGTAGATACCAGCATATGTTCACCCTTTGCTTTTAAATTAGTTATATAATTCAGCCGGCATAAGCCGGCTTTCCATCCACTTAATACTGTGTTCTATGTTCTGCATTCTGCTTTTCTAGTACCCTAATTCCTCTCCAACGATAATTACCTTTATTCGATCTTTCTTTCTCTGGTATGCCGAAACAACATAATCACAGCATATTCTGGCTGGAGTTTTACATCCACCGGCCATACCGTCACTTCCAGCTGCCAAAGACATACATTCACCCTTTTCTCTGCAATAGGTTTCACATGATAATCTGGTAGCATTTGCGGGAGCCGCAGTAGTTTTTACTCTTTTTACAGCTTCATCAATATTTTTAACAATTTTGTTATATCCAACAACCAAAATTACAGACTTGGGGCCATACAAAATGGCAGCAACTCTGTTTCCGTTTCCATCAACATTATATAATTCCCCATTTTCAGTCAGCGCATTCGTGCTGGATATATAGCTGTCTACAGAAAGGGAATCAACGAATATTTTTTCCATGTCTTCTCTGGATAATCCCTCTTGATACCTGTCCAGAAATTTATACTTTCCAGAACGCAACAGTCTAAAAATGTCACTTTCAAAGAGGCTCATAGATCCGCCTACAGCAACCGTTTCACCTTCAGAGAGCAGTTCGGATATTTTTGATACTACTTCTACCTTTGATTCTACATAGTGTACTTGCATATTATTCTTTTTGAGATTATCCATTGTCTTACTAATACGCTTGTCAATAATAGCTTTTAAATTTTTGTCCATATATATCGCCCCATTCTATAAATAATCCTTTTCGGCTCATTCTCCAATATATTCAAATCTTCTACAGCTAAGACCGTCTTTTTCAATTATTTCATTCCACATGGAAGCTGGTCTGACCCAAATTCCCATTTCACCATACATGGCCTGATACACAACCATATCCTCCAATGTTTCGCTGTGCTTTGCCAAATGCAGCACTCTATATTCATTACCCTTAAAATGTCTGTACCTTCCTGTTTTTATTTGCTCCATATTTACGCTCCCAGCAGCTTTAATAATACTCTTTCAAAGTCTTCATTATTCTCGTTTGTCCGCTTTCTCATACTTCCGGTTCTTCCGCCTGCCCTGCGGACTTTTTGTCCTATATGTCTTTCAAATAGCAGTCTGTCAATATTATTGTCAGAATAAATCAATCCATTCTGGTTCAATGCCTTTGCTCCTTTACCAAGTGCCATGGCAGCAACACCATAATCCTGGGTAACTACTATGTCGTCACGTTTAACAAGATTAATCAGTTTTATATCAACGCTATCCCTTGCTTTATCTACTGTTATTATAGTACTATACCCGTCGTATAGCTCGTGGCTGGTATCTATTACCATTGTAACGGGAATACCATGCTTTTTTGCAACTCTTACGATAATTTCCTTAACGGGGCATGCATCCGCATCAACAAGAATCTGCATTAATTGTTCTCCTTATTTAGATGACTTGAAACAGTTCTCCTGTCACCCCCATGTTACACATAAAGGTGACTGAAGTTCAATGGAGAAACCTGTATTTTTAAGTCTTCCATTTTGATCTATAGAAAATGTAGTTACATTATTACTTCTCTCATTTGTACAAACAAGCCACTTACCATCAGGTGTAATGTCAAAATCTCTTGGCCACTTTCCCCCACAAAGCACAATATCAAATTGCTTTACTGTCCTGTCACCTATCTCAAAACATGAAATGGAGTCATGACCACGATTTGATGTGTACAAATATTTTCCGTCACCTGAAAGCCGTATTGCTGCGGCATAGCTTTCCCCGCTGTAACCTTCCGGAAGTGTAGTGAAACTATCAACATATATGAGCTTTCCATCGCAATATTCAAGTACAGAGACTGTATTCGAAAGCTCATTAACGCAAAATGCCACTTTACCGCTTGTTGAAAACACAAGATGTCTTGGCCCGCTGCCCGGAACCAAGCTGCACCGAGACACAGGCTTTAGCTCTTTGTCATAGAGGATGATTGAGTCAATTCCCAGATCCACCACGCAGAGGTACTTATCATCCGGAGTGAAGACTGTACAGTGCATGTGCGGTGCTTCCTGCCTTAATTTATCCGGGCCATTGCCGCTATGGGTAACTAATGTTCCATCTGACTTGAAGACGCTTCCTGATGTGTAGTTTGCACAGAAAACATCTTTTTCAGGAACACTAACAGCCAGATGACAAGCTTCTTCTCCTCTGGTTGAAATAATACTGCTATTAGGGTCAAGACTTCCATCTTCTCTTATTGTAAATGAAACCAGTCCGCTTTCTTTTATGTAGGGTAATGGCTCTTTTAACACTGCATACAGAGTATCCTCTTGTATTGTCATGTACATCACTCTGTCAGCATTTATTTTGTCCACATAGTAAAGTTGTCCGTAATTATCAAGTGAATACCTGTATATGCCTTCATTTTCCACGCAAGAAGCAATATAGACATTATTGCCGGTTATCTTGAAATTTTCTTCCACCGCCATATATTCTCTCCTCTCACACAACACAATCTTGCTTTTTGTTCTCAATTCTCCCGGAGTGGCACCGGTCTGCTCCTTAAAAAGCTGGTAAAAACGCTTCTTGTCTCTATATCCCACTCTCATACATATATTTTCCACACTGTCGTCAGACTCCTTCAGAAGGCGGACAGCCTCCTGAATCCTTTTTTCATGGATAAACTCAGAGAGAGTTTTCCCACAAACGGCCTTAAAAACCGTGCTAAAATATGATGGGTTATAAAAACTCTTTTGGGCAAGCTCCTTTAGAGTAATATTTTCAAAACAGTTTTCCTCTATATATTTTAAAAG
>CAYQCA010000110.1:0-12418 GCA_964415835.1 uncultured Clostridium sp.
TAGAAATAAGGAGGAGCGAATTATGATTATTGATAAACTTATAAATGCCGATTTGTGTAATGGTATGGGTTCAAAACTAAAGCAGGCCTTTGATTTTTTAAAAGAGACTGATTTTGCAAATATGGCTCCGGGAAAGTATGAAATTGATGGCAGCAATGTTTATGCGATGGTTCAGCAGTACGAAACCAAACCACTTGAACAGGGTGCATGGGAAGCACACAGGAAGTATATAGATGTGCAGTATATGTATTCTGGCAAGGAATTAATGGGTTACAGTTGTATTGAAGGGATGAAGACCAAGATAGAGTATGATGAAAGCCGTGATTGCCTTTTCCTCGAAGGAGAAGGAGACTTTTTCAAGGTAGATGAAGGCTTTTTTGTTATCTTTGCTCCACAGGATGCGCATATGCCTGGTATAGAATATAAAAAATCTGAAACCATTAAAAAGGTGGTTGTAAAGGTTGCAGTAGATTGATAAATGTAGAATACAAAAAAACGATAATTTATATATGAATTATCGTTTTTTTATATCACCCAGTTGGGGAGCATTTTTATTATTTAGCATTATTTCGGTAAAACTTCTCCATCCAAAATCACTTTTTGCACATTAAATTCTTCATCAACAAGAACGATATTAGCCTTTTTGCCTTTTTCCAGAGAACCGATTTCATCGAACAGCCTAATTGCCCTGGCCGGATTTTCTGCGCCCATACGGAAAATTTCTGCTACTGAGCAGTCGATATGTTTTTTCATATTTTGGCAGGCCTGATCCATCGTCAGCTTGCTGCCGTACAGCTCGCCGTTCACAATATTCAGGTCCTGGGCGCTTCTCATGTCATCGGACGGGTATTGTTCAGCCTGTGAATTAGAACCTTGCCCAGGTTCCGATCCTGTACAAGCGTCGGTTACAATCATTACCCGGTCATATCCCATAGTTTTTACAATGAGTTTAAGCATTGTAGGGCGGACGTGAACGCCTTTGGAGTCAGGTATTACTTCAGTATATAGGTCGTGGACCATAGCACACTCGTCAAAGGAAGGCTCCCGGGTTCCAGCAAAACGGCTTGGAACTATGGAACTGCCTGTGGCATCCATTAAGTGTGTAACAATGGAAACTCCTTTTTGAACGTATTTATCGACCTGCTCGGGGCCTGCTTCAGAATGTCCGATAGAAAGAGGTATTCCATTTGCTACGGCAGTTTCAACAAACTCGTCCAGACCGTCCAGCTCCGGTGAGAAGGTCCATTGCCGCATTAAACCTTCTGCGTGTTTAATATAAGCATTATATTCCGAGGCTATAGGCGTGATTATGCCGGAAGCAGCAGCACCATATTTCGGGCTGAGATACGGGCCTTCAAGATGAATACCTATTATGTTTCCGGGCTTTTTTTCCTTAAATGCCTTTTTGATTAGCTCGATACCATCAATTGTACCCTGAAAGCCTATTGTCTTATAAATGGTACAAACTAGGGAAGTAGTACCATGCTTAAGGTGATGGGCTGCCATTTCTTCAGGGTTTGTGTGGCACCAATACCGGCCACCTCCATGGCAATGAATATCAATAAAGCCCGGACCGGCATAAAGCCCACCGGCATCAATAATATCTGCATTTTCAGGGAGCTTTTCTTTTTTTAGAGAGCCCACTTTGCTAATTCTGTTCTTATCAATAAGAATAAATCCATCGTCAATAACAATATTTGGTGTAACAACCCTGGCATTTATAATCGCTTTCATATTTAATCTCCATAAACCACAAAATAAGTAAAAAACTAAAAAGAGGTATATTATAAAAACCACCGGCCTCTACTGTTAGTATACCAGAAGCCGGTGTAAATCAATATTTTATTATTTAACTCTTCATTAGTAACCGACTTCTTCCCAACAATCAAATTCCTGTGCAATTCCTTCGCCTACATAGACTGTAGTAGGCAACAATTGCAGGATAGAGGATGGAACCTTTGGTGTCACTGGTCCGTACAGTATAAGTCTTGAAATCATTCTCTGCCAGGAGGATATTGTTCCCATTGTAGAGAGAGAATGTACTTCCATGCGGTTACGACTGCGTACAACATCAACAGGTCCGATTGTTGCAGCTCTTGGCGGAACATTTGCTATGTCACCGCTGCAGCCGAATACACCATGCAGCGAATTTTGAGCAATAGTCAATGGATGTAGAGTAACTATTCTTGCCTCCATCTGCATAAATTCTTCAACGCTATTGCAGGCAAACTCAGGGGTGTCAGGATCGATAAAGGCAATATGACCTGCCCAGCCTGGACCGCTGTAGCATATATCTGCACCACCGTTGCCACAGTCTGCAATCATCTTGCTGTAATCCTTTATATTAGCTGTAGTTGGTGCGACACAATTTTCTCTCTTCATACGCAAATCAGGATCTATAGTTCCATAAAAGGAGTTCAGGAAGGAGTGGTTAAAACCTGCCTTAAAGCTTTCCGGAGCCACATTACCATCCTGGTCCGCCCATTCGTCCATATTGAAGGTATATACATTACGGCAGTTAATTCTGAATCTGTTAATTATCTCTGTCACAGCTCTGTATGTAACAGGGCAGGGGTTTGGTAAAATCATTACCAACTTTTTGTTCTGCACATCAGATTCATGAATTCTCATAACCATATCTGCCACCCAGAGTGAACCTGCATCGGGTACGATCTTAATTTTAAAATCAGGATTTGGGTGTTTCTCCATATCCTCTCTTTTGATTTTTCTTACGCGCTCCAATACTTCCTTATCTTTGAATGGAACCCATGGAGCTGGCTCATAATTGAAAATGTTATTGCTCATAAAAGTACCTCCTTAGATTACTCTGCTTTATAGTTATAAAAATCAATCAAAATCTTTGAACCTTCTTCTACAGCGGCCTCAAGGCACTTTTGGCCAACTTCAACACTGGAATAAGTTGGGTCCCCGAAAAGTCCGGTCTTTGTTTCCTGCAATCCCCAGGTAGAAACAGGTCCCCTCAAACTATTATTGCATCGAATAGCATCTACATTTGTGTATTCATCTTTATTTACAAGCTCAGGTCTTGCAACCATAATAAGTGAAGTTTCCCATTCACCGCCATGAATGTCGCCGGCAGGATCTTTTTTTATCTGGTTATATACCTTTTCACTGAGTTTGAAAGGGGAGAGGGTGCATATAAATTTTCCGTGCTTATCAGCAATTTCTCTCATAACAGTTCTTAAAAGTCCGTCATGGTTTCCGTGGCAGTCAAGCAGTGCTATTTTTGAAAAGCCCATATTCATCAGTGAATCGATCATATCGTATATGTAGTCCATAAATACTCTCGTGTGTATTTTTATGGTTCCGGGCCAGTTTGTTACTATGTTCATTGAGTAACCAAAGTTAATGGTCTGCATTACCAGTACAGGAACCTTGCCCTGCAAAGCTTTTGCATATTCATCACCAAACTTTCTTGCTATCATGGCATCTGTTTCAACAGGCAGATGACGTCCATGCTCCTCGGTTGTACCAATCGGAATGATAATAAGGCTATCCTTTTTTATCTCTTCTTGGAGCTCCAGCCAGGATTTTTCACCAAAATAAAATGACATATTCATTACCTCCCAAGCCGTCAAAGCGGCAAAAATAATATATTGATTAGTTAAATCATTGTGTAGCTTGATTTATATGTTTTGCATATTGAGCTTATGTAAAAGCTTTTTCATCCAGCTTACGGTATTTACCATAATAAACCTCATACTGCTGGTGCATTTCTGGATCTGGTTCAAAGGTTTTTGAGGTTGCGCCTACTATTTTTAAAGCATCGTCGTAATCTTTAAAGACTTTTGCACCGATACCGGCAATTATTGCTGCTCCCAGATTAGCTGTTTCATTTGTTCTGGGGATTAAAACGGGCTTCCCAGTAATATCTGCAAGAATCTGCGCCCAGATATCACTTTTTGCTCCACCTCCAAAAATACGGATTTGTTGCATATGCCCATTTGCTTCTTCATGGGCTTGTATGTGCATTTTAATCTGATAAGATATACCCTCAAAAACTGCTCTGACTATATCTTTATCTGTAATATGAAGACCCAACCCGGTAAATGCACCGTTTGTACCGCTACCTTTATTCTCAAGATAGGGGTAGAACATTACGCCATTTGAACCTGCCGGTGCTAACTTTGCCATCTCATCCATTTCGCTATAACTGAAGTTATTAAAGAAGGTATTTTTTACCCACTTTAATGCGATACCTGAAGTGCCTATTACTGATTCGAGCATCCAATGGTTTTCGTCCAGTCCACAGCAAGTTACTTTCTTGTTCTGGTCGATTATTGGTCCGGAACAGATAGAGCAAACAGCTGCCGCTGTACCAAGTGATACTGTTATAATACCTTTATCAATTCCTGCTCCATATGATGCACATCTTTGATCCTGAGCTCCTACCACAACCAGACAGTCTGTAGAAAGACCAAGTTCTTGAGCTACATCCTTTTGAACTGTTCCTGCAACATAGCCGAGACATCCCAGGGCAGGCAGCTTTTCCATATCAATGTCCATTTTTGAAAAAATATCATCAGACCATGTCTTATTTGTCAGGTCATAGGCCAGAGTGCCTGAGGCCATCGAATAATCGGTAATAACTACACCAGAGATGCGATAAATAAGAAAATCCATAGCCATCATAAACTTCCAGGTATGCTCATAAATTTCAGGTCTGTGTTTTTTAATCCACATTAATTTGGGTAGAACATAGGAAGGGTAAATGTGTTTTCCCATAGAAGAGTAAATTGCTTCAGTGCCAAAGGTATCCGCCATAACTTCAGCTTCATCTATAGCTCTGCCGTCAAGCCAACAAATTGCATTCATCAGTGTGTTGCCATTTTTATCAATAGGAACAAATGAAATACCCTGAGAACTTATAGAAAGTGCTTTAATTTGCTTTCCGTCAATTCCAGAGGAATCAACCACATTTCTGACAGTCGTTCTGACGATTTGCCACCAAAGGTCGGCATCCTGTTCTATATATCCTTTATCACCAATAATAAGGTCATACTCTATGTATTCGCTGCTTAAGATGTCACCGTTATATGTAAAAACCATACTTTTACATCCTGTAGTGCCAAGATCTATGCCTAATAAGTACATTTATAATCACCTCCTAACGCAACCGGTTGCATTAAGTTGATTATAACATAACGTTTTAAGTTTAGCAATATACTTCTAAATTAAAAATCAGTATACTTTTAAATCAAAAAATTACATCAAAAGACTATTTACACTTTGCGGTTGAATTTCTAATAACAAGTCTGGGCTTTAGTGAAACATGCTGTATTAAATTAGAAGCGTCATTTTTTGTTTTATCCATGAGAATATTTACAGCCATTCCTCCCATTTCTGTAACAGGTGGTGCTACAGTAGTAAGAGGAGTACTAAAATAAGCAGACTCTCTGATATTATCAAAGCCCACGATGGAGATATCCTCAGGTATTCTCAAGCCATGCTCCATGATTGCTTTCATAGCCCCCTGAGCCATAGTATCGTAGGATGCAAAAACTGCAGTCACAGTAGGATTTGTAGTTAGTAGCTCCCGCATTCTCAGGTAGCCACCCTCTTCAAGCCGTTCCTTTCCAATTTTGATCAGAGTCTGATTTACAGGAAGGCCATGTTTTTCAAGAGAGGCTGTAAAAGCAGGAAGTCTTACAGGACTTGAAAGATACTCGCTGATAAAACCAATCCTTTTATGTCCTAAGGATTTCAGGTGCTCTACGGCAAGATCCACTCCATGGTAATTATCTATGTTTATCACATCATAATCAGTCAGTGTGGTAGGGCACTCTATAAAAACAATAGGGACATTAAGAGACTTTTTGATCCTTTTAAACTCCATCAAAAACTTATTATGATTATAAAGGTCAAAGATAATCCCATCTAAATTTTTACGAACGAATAACTCAAGATAGTGAAGTTCATTTTCAAATTCGAATCCTGTCTGACCCATAATCAGGGAGTACCCCATTTCCTTTAGACGGTTTTCAATAGTGCCAGCTACGCTTGCATAATAGTTACAATCTATTTCAGGCAGAATGATACCAATTGTCTTGGCTTTTTCACCGGCAAGGATTTTGGCAGATGCATTGGGAACATATCCAAGTTCCTCTGCAATTCTTGAAATTTCAGCTCTCTTATCTTCGCTGATAATTCCTTTACCGCTTAGAGCCCTTGAAACTGTTGATTTATTAACCCCTGCTTTATCTGCTATATCTTTTAGTGTCACCATGGGACATACCTCTCTTTATGAATAACATATGATTGCTTTTCAAAGCAATCGGTTGTTTTATTATATCATGAATATTAGCAATAGTAATCTGTTTTTTAATTATACTTATTCCAGATTTTAAAATTTAGGATTTGCAAAAAAATAAAACGAGTTGATACCTATAATTCGCGATATCCACTCGTTTTTATTAATTTACTTGCCTGTGATCTATAATATTAAAAAGTATGCTTATCTTTTAAGCTGCAATGTATAATGTTCGTCATACGCTTTTTCTTCATCAGTATATTTGCGCAGAGTATTGATGACCTCGCCATTATTCCACTTGCGGTTTTCTACACTGTCGGCAGTACCCATAACTGTAACGTTCACCTGTCTGCGACGTGCACGGACATGATCCCAGTCTATGAAATAGATATGTGCAAATTCACCGGCATCGAGAACTCCGTCTTTAATCGTCACAGTTTCACTGCGACCGAAGAACACAGAGCGAAGATGTCCATCTGTATTCATACTGGTAAAGTCGCCCGGTTCATTGACGTAACGACCAAACTGTGTATGTACAGGACCTGGATGACGATATTGATGCTCTTCTGCAAAGTCAGGAATCATCTTGCGCATAATATCAAGCAAATCATGCTGCAAATATTCAAGATCGAAGCTGTCGATATCATGTGAGCATTCCTGAACCATTACTGAACATGTAGTATGGTGTGAAACGATACTGACAGTACCATTCTTAACACCTGATGCTGCTACAATTTCGATTATCTCTTTTGAAATGTCATGGAAAGTAGGAATCCAACCTCTTGATTGTAGTTCAATTTCTTTTTGATATACTTTAAAATCCATAAAATAAACCCTCCGTTTTTAATTATTGATAATTTTATTTTTCTTGTATCTCTTATTTATTTCTGGCATCCCAGGCTTCTCTGACGGCGTGGATCATTTCATCCACCATAGCCGCGCTGTCGGGAGCTTTTACAACGCCGCTTGAAGAGCCTGTGGCTTCTGCTCCGGCATAAATTACGTTGTAAACATCTTTACCGGAGCTGATTCCTGCTGCCTGCAGAACTAAAATATCCGGATTTACTGATTTAATTGCTTCAATCGAAGCATGAACATAGTCCAGACTACTGGTTTTTCCGCTTCCAATCAAATCTGTCGGCTCCGCAACAATAATATTGGGTTCAAGTAAAGCGATTGCCTTAGCTTCTGCTATTGAGTCGGCACATACTATTGTCATAAGGCCTACTTCATCTGCTCGCTTAATTGACTGACGTAAAACTGAGAAACTTAAAGGCTTTTCGCAATGATTCAGCATAACACCAACAGCGCCGGCAGCTTTTATTGATTCAGGTAATATGTCTGCTACGCCGCGACCAGCTGATATGGGATCCATATGAGGAGCAAAAACAAAAAGATTTTCAGTTTCTTCTGCTACCATGCGAATATCAGGAAATGGTGCCGTGAAAATAATGTTTACATCATATTTTTTTGCTGCTATATCTGCAGCTTTGGCCAGATCTAAAACCTGTTTTCCATAAAGGTATTGCTTCGGGCCAATCTCAAAGAATGGCGGTTTGAATTCTCTGCCACGATACATATTTTTTCCCCCACAAGTTATTTTCGTATTACATAGGTTAAGTATATAATTAAAGAAAATAATAGTCAATAATATTTTCTATATATTTTCTTATTGCTTTCGAAAAGGAAAATGTATATTATATATATAGAAAATAAAAATATATAATTTTCTAAATCGAAAGCTTTTGAAGAGCAAGAGTATTATTTTTATAGAGGTGGGGGACATCTGCTGCCTCATTTAATTATTGTAGAGAGGATTGATATTTATGAAAAGTGAAGCGTTGGAGCAAGCAAAAACATCATTTTTGATAGAATCAAAGGCAGTCTCAGATGCCTTGAGATATATGGATTTTGATGCTTTTGCCAAGGCAGTGGATGTAATGAGTAAATGCAATAGAATTGCAACCAGCGGTTGCGGACACTCTGGGATTGCCTGCAGTCATTTTGCGCACTCGCTATGTTGTATTGAGCGGCCGGCAAGATTTATTTCACCTTCGGAAGCCGTACATGGTGGCATGGGATTTGTGCAAAAGGGCGATGTTGTAGTACTTGCATCACGCGGGGGCAAAACATCTGAACTTCTGCCAATATTGGATATAAGTAAACAAAAAGGCGCTGTTGTTATAGGTGTAACAGAAAATGCAGATTCGCCGCTGGCACTAAAATCGGATATACATATTCCTATGCATATAGAAAAGGAAAGTGATAAATATAACAGCCAGGGAACATCAAGCTTTGTAGCATTAGCTGCAATCTTTGACGCACTGCAGGTCGCATTAATAGAAGAAACAGGGTATGTTAATGAACAATTTGCTCTTATTCATCCGGGCGGAGCCGTAGGGGAGAGACTGAATAAATAAAAATTGATCCTGTTTAAATGCTGCCTTGAGCCATTGATTGAAAACAGTAAATCATTGTGGTAGACTAAAAACAAAGTAAGTTAAAGGGAGATTCTCATGACTGGTGAAGGATTGAAGATTGATGTCCGAAGAAAAAAAATATTGGAATTGCTTGACCGGGATGGACAGGTTCGGGTGTCGCAGCTAAGCGAAATTTTGGGTACAACGGTGGTAACAATACGCAGCGATCTGGCTGCCCTGGAACGTAACGGTTATTTGGAGCGTATTCCGGGCGGAGCAGTACAGGCGGTTAAAAATTACTATAACCTTGATTTCCAAAGACGCAAACAGGAGCATATGGAATATAAAAAGGACATCGCAGTAGCTGCTTCTAATCTGGTCAACGACGGCGAGACTCTTTTAATTAACTCGGGAACAACTACATTTTTTACTGCGGTTGAACTGAAACGCCATAAAAATCTGAATATAGTAACGAACTCTATTTCTGTGGCTCTTGAACTGGGGGCTTACCCTACTTTCCGTGTAATTTTGCTGGGGGGAGAGATAAATCCGCAATACTCCTTTACATATGGGAACGATGCAATGCAACAATTAAAAAATTATAAGGCAGATAAAGCAATTCTTTCGGTTGATGGAATTCATAACGAAATAGGATTAACTACATACCATGCAGAAGAGGCTGTAATTAACAAGCTAATGATGGAAAGAGCACGGCAGACGGTTATTGTTGCTGATTATACAAAGCTTGGACATGAAAGTTTTGCAAATATAGGAGCCATTTCAAATGCACATAGCTGGGTTACAAACGACTGTGTAGACAAGAAGCTTTTAAGTGAAATTAAAGCCAGCGGAATTGAAGTTATTATGGCTTAGTTTGGATTGAAAAATTTGTAAATCTGTCAAGTTTTCGGGGGAGTACCGGGGAAGGATTTTGTTTAAATTGGAGGAGATCCTTCCCCGATTCTGTTATCTATCTCACAATTCTTGCATCTGTGAAGATATCACATTCATCTGTACTTCTTGTAGAAAATTCAGAAACCACTGCACCGCTTTCACCGGCTCTGAACCAGTGCTTTGTATCAGGAAAAATGGTATATTGCTGTCCAGGTAACAAGTGTATCTCGTGAAATACCGTATACTTTCCCTCAGGGTGATAAACATCATTACAATTTATTTCGCCTTCTACATAAAGGAATACTTCTCCATAACGGCAACGGAAAGTTTCTTCTTTTCCTGGTTTATTACCGATGGTTGGGTGACGATGCTCGGGGCAGGTTTGCATGGGGAAGAGTATTAATTCCTTTGCACAGCAGCGCTCTGTGTTTATGTAAGTCACTAATTCAAGACCGGTCTGTGCAAGCTGACCAAGTCCAAAATCAGCAATCTCAATATTTTGTTTTTCTTTTTCTGTTAAAATAATATTTGCTTTATTAAAGTACTCAATAGCCTTTTCTACTGCTATATTTCTATCCATTTAAACAACCTCCTTATGTATATATCGTGAAATTACTTGTTTAGCCAACCACCATTTTCTATAATAAACTTCTCAATTTCGCTATAGGGCTTGATTCCTGTTGAAGCTCCAAAAGCCATAATACAATGAGTCCCTACAGCGTTTGCAATTTGACATGCGTGCAACATTGATTTACCTTTTGCCAAACCATACAAGAAACCTGCACAAAAAGAATCGCCTGCGCCTGTTGTATCAACCGGCTTTATTTTGTCATAGGTCGGTATGTAAATACCCTCTTGATTCTTTGATTCCTGCATATAGCAGCCTTTCTTTCCTAGCTTGACAACTACTGATTTAACCCCTTTATTAAAAAATACTTGGGCTATTTTTTCGGGTTCTGTTTCTCCACTGAGCATTTGAGCTTCCTCAATGCTTGGTATAAAGTAGTCAACATAAGGAAGACAGGGTTCCAGTGTTTTCATCCAACGTCCGGTATCATCCCAGGCCGTATCCAGTACTGTAATTTTACCCATTTCTCTTGCCTTTTTCAGCGTGACGGCACAACCGGCTCCATCAAAGCTTGGCATCAAAAGGCTTCCGGCTACGAAAACTATTTTTGAATTCTCTATTGTCGGATAATGTACATTGTTTTCTGCAAAAACACCATTTGCGCCTATTGAATGTAAAAAAGACCGTTCTCCGCCGCTATCAACCAAAACAACAGAAGATGATGTATTTATAGAATCATTTTCAACAAGGCCTTCGGTATTGACATTATATTTTTCAAGCTCTTCCTTTAAAAATTTTCCGAAGCCATCATTACCGACCATACCAAGCATTGCAACAGAAGAGCCGAGTTTGCTCAAATCAACTGAAGCACTCATAGCGCAGCCGCCACTAAATAATTTCATACTGCCTACAAGTGATAACTTTCCACGATCGGGTATCTTATCAACAGGACTGGCAATAACATCAGCGACCAATATACCTATACATGCAACATCATACATCAGTAATCCTCCTTGAGTACAATATAGTAAAATCAATTTACTATATTGTATCTCTTTTATTATCTGAATGCAATAGTAAAATGGTTTTATTAAAATTGTTTTTTAATTATTACTTTGATATAATTTCTGTATAAACTTAATAATAGTTACTTTGGGAGAATAATATGAAAGTTAGAAATCAGGCGGATATTAAGCAGAAAAATAAAAACTTGGTCTTAAAGCTGATTTTGGCAAATGCACCTATTTCCAGGATTGAACTGGCTAAATTAACAGGTCTTACAAAAATGACGCTTTCAAATATTGTTTCTGAACTGATAGAAGAAAAATTAGTGGAAGAAACCGGGACTACAGAATCAAATCTTGGGCGAAAGCCAATTGGGCTGCAAGTTTATAACCATTTTGCAACTATTTTGGGGATTTATATTTCAAGGGATGAAATTCACACTTTTGCAGGTGATTTGTCCGGGAACATTATTTTTAGCAATCAACAGGCAATCAAAAAAAATATTACAAAAGATACTTTGACAGAGATAATTACAGAGCTTATGGATGCAACTGTTGAACAGGTATATGGACGTAAAGTAGTCGGCATAGGCATATCTTCGGTCGGTCCACTGGATTCTAAAAGAGGTGTTATTTTAAATCCTCCAAATTTCTATAATATTAATAATCTTGGCTTAGTGGATATTTTGCAGAAGAAATACAATATTCCCGTTTTTATGGACAATGACATGAACACTTCTGCTCTTGCAGAAAAATATTTTGGAAAAGCTAAAAATGTAGCTGATTTTATATACATGGGAGTAACTAACGGAGTCGGCGCCGGAATAGTAATTAATCATAAGCTGTTTGAAGGTGATATGGGCTTTAGTGGTGAGGTTGGGCATATTACTGTTAATGTAGATGGGTTACAATGCAGCTGTGGTAATACAGGCTGCCTCGAATTGTATACTTCTCTTCCTAACAATTTTAAAGATATGTCATATAGAAGGCAGATTGAAAAAATTGATGATATCGGGAGATACCTTTCAGCCGGAATAGTTACGCTTATTAATCTTTTTGATCCTGCACAGATTTTTCTTGGACATGATATTGCTGTAGCGGGAGAATATGTATCTGACTTGTTAAATAATTCAATAAAGGGTAAATATCTCACCTTTGGTAATAAGCCCGTTAATATAGAAATTTCAGCTTTTGCTGACCGGTCTCCAATTAAAGGATCAATTGCTCTATGTTTGGAAAAGCTGTTTGAAACTTAGCCACT
>CAYQCA010000111.1:0-6888 GCA_964415835.1 uncultured Clostridium sp.
ATCAAAGTATCGTCGGTATAGCATATAAGGATAACAAAATTTACGGTTCTACCACTATATTGGGCGGGTTAGGCTCAACTCCAACAGCTGCAAAAGCCGAAATCTTTGTATGGGATGTTGCAACAGAAAAGGTTATAAAAGAAATTGATTTAACATCTTCTTTGACTGGATTGGATAGGCCGCCGTTGATAAGCGGATTGACCTTTGGAAAAGATGGTCTGTTATGGGGTGCAGTGGATGGATATATTTTTGCAATGAATCCTGACACTTATCAAATAGTGAAGAGTAAAAACATATATCCTGATATTAAGAACAGAGGTATGTGGAGACCGGTACATATTTTGTGGGGAGAAGACGGACTGCTTTATACTGATGTTGGCGGAAAGCTGACAGTAATGGATCCTTCCAACTTGAACTATGTTACCGTTATTGGAAGCGGCGCCGAAGTCGATTGGATTGCTCTTGCCAAGGACAGCAGCGGAAATGAAAATATTTACTTCCTTGAAAATGGAACAACAAATCTCAAAATGGTACCGGTAATTGAAGGCGGAGAAGTAGAACAGCCACCGGTTGAACCTACAATTGTTAATGTTCCGATATTCAATTCAAGTCTTGAGGAACCTGTTGTTAATGGTGTGATTCCTGGATGGACTTCCTTGTTTGCAAATATTACTGCCAATGTTTCATTCGGAGTAAGTAATGAAAAGTCCACTACAGGTGGTAATAGCCTCAAAATTGTAGACAAAGCTACTAATGAAACTGTTTTTGTACAAAGCGATTTGATTCCTGTTATGGAAGGAGTAGAATATACAGGATCAGTGCAATTATACCTCGAAGATAATATGGCAAGTTTCTTCCTGAGATATTTTGATGAATCTGGAAAGCAGGTTGGAGCAGATAAGGATGGAGTTAATATTATCCATGTGAGATCAGGCTTTAAACAGTGGCAAACAGTTAAGGCTACCGTAATGGCTCCAGCAGGTGCTAAATACGCAAGACTGTTTGTAGGTGATTCTAATTACTTCACAACCAATGGTGCATATTTTGATGATTTTAAATTAACCTACGTAGGTGATGTACAACAGTCAGTTGCTCCCGGAACATTAATACCATATTCACAGGCTCAAGTTGAGCAGGGTAAGGAATTTGATGTGGCTATAAGATATTTTGGAAGTGAAACAAAAGACCTATATGCATTTAAAGCTTTATTAAATTATGATTCAACAAAGTTAGAGCTGGTAAGCGTCCAAAAAGCAGGCAGCTTTGACACAGCAAGTTCTGCAATACAGTACACTACAACCCCAGGTGCTATACAGATTGTTACATCCCAAACAGGAGAAAATTTTACTTGTGAAAACGGAGATGTAATAGTCTTAAAGTTTAAAGCTCTTGATGTTTTAGGTAAAACTCAGATTACCTTGGGTAAAGGAACAAAGATGGCTACGCTAGATTCTCAAGTTGAGTATTCTTTAGGAATGGATAAGTCTATTACAATTGATATTATCGAATATTACGGAATACCTGAAGATATTGATAAAGATGAGGATGTGGACCTGAATGATGTTGTAGGTGTAGCAAGAAACGTTGGAGTTCAAAAGACAGACAGCAACAAGAGGCTTGACGTTAATGGTGATGGAGTAATTGATATTAGCGATGTTGGACTTGTTATGTTAAAGTATTTGGAACTTGGATATTAGAATAAAAATAATTGATTAAAAAAATAGCTGGCAGATTTAAAAGCTGCCAGCTATTTTTTACAATAATATCCTCAATGTGTACATTATGGTGCCGGGTTGATAAAGTAGATTTTTTAGTTTATAATACAAAGAAAAGATAAAACCGTAAATATTGTAAGGAAGCAAGTATGTTTTTTAACCCTTTAATATCAAGGTATACCTTAAAAGCGAATTTTTTACATATCCTTGAAGCCACCGGCGAATATTACTGAGTGGAAGTAAAGAGTCCTAATTGTTTTTAGCATTACTTTTCCTTATTAATTATTTCGGATTTTATTAGAGAAGAGACAGCTCTATATACACTATAAAATAATTTAATTTGGGAGAGATCATGAATCTAAAGAATCTAATAAATAATCTACAGCAAAAAATAAAAAAGTTTAAGTCTGAAAGCCCGTCAAAATTTAAATACATTGTTGTTTCCTGCTCAGGAGCCGTTGTACTTACTATTACAATAATAATTGTATCAACATCATCACCGGTTTTAAATAAAAGTGAAAATGCAATTACATCAATAGAAGCACAAAGTAGTCCAAACACTCTCTATACGGCGGATACATATTCTATTAACACAGCTGAACATAAAGAGACGAGTGTCTCACGTGGTATAGAACCACCGCTGGATCCAATGAAAGGCGATATAATCAAGTTAGGAGTTAAAAACAGTGTTGTTTTAGTAATTCAAAACAGATTGATAGAACTTGATTACCTGGAGTCAGATGAACCTACAGAAGAATACAGTGAAGCATTACAACTTGCAGTTCAACTATTCCAACGAAAAAACGAATTAGAAATTACTGGCGAGGTTAATGCTGATACATATAAATTACTTATATCGGAAGATGCACAGAAATATACTGTTTCTCTTGGTGCAGAAGGTGTGGATGTAGAACAGCTTCAAACACGTTTATATGAGTTGGGGTATTTGGAAAAAGTAACCGGTTATTTTGGAACTGATACCGATGTAGCAGTGAAGGAATTCCAGAAAAGAAACGGACTTTATGATGATGGTAATGTAGGTCATCAAACCAGAGAGATTCTATACTCTGAAGAAGCTATACCTCTTTCATTTTACCTGGGTGATGAAAATGAAGAGATAAAACAGTATCAACAAAAACTTTTTGATCTGGGTTATCTCACATCAAAGCCGGATGGAAAATATGGCAATGACACTGTAACTGCTGTAAAGAAGTTCCAGGAGAAAAACGGGTTGATAGCAGATGGTTATTTTGGACCTGCGACCAAAGAACTTCTGATGTCGGATAAGGCCTCTGAATACGCCATTATTCTTGGTGATAACGGAGATGACGTTACAAACATACAAACTTATTTAAAGAAACTTGGATATTTAAAGGGAGTTACAGGATATTTCGGCACTGATACTCATACCGCTGTTATGAATTTTCAGAAAAGAAATGGTCTTAATGCTGATGGGAAGGTTGGTTCTCAGACTATCAGTAAACTCTTATCCTCTAATGCTAAAAGATGGAACGGAGGTTCTTCCGGAAGCAGCTCCGGTGGAAGCAACTCCGGTGGAAGCGGTAGTTCGGGTGGAAGCAGCTCAGGCGGGAGCAATTCTGGTGATAATGATGTAAGCTCTGATAGCCCAAGTGTCGATAGATTAATATCAGTTGCAAAATCAAAACTTGGCTCCAGTTACATATTAGGAGCTAAAGGACCAAGCACTTTTGACTGCTCGGGATTTATTTACTGGGTACTGAACCATGCGGGTGTACGACAGAGTTATATGACATCATATGGATGGCAGAGGACATCAAGATATCAGAGAATTACAAAAATGAGTAGTATTAGAAGAGGCGATATAATATCATTTAAAGGTCATGTTGGAATAGCACTTGGAAATAATCAAATGATTGATGCTTCATCCAGCCAGGGCAAAGTAAGAATTACTTCATCTTATTGGGTAAGAAATTTCGTTTGCGCATATAGGATATTCTAAAAATTCTTAAAGTATTTTTAATAAATGTTGCACAATGAATGCTAAGCTCCTCCTTAAGGTAGATAGAGTAAAAAACTGCTACCTTAGAGAGGAGCTTATTCATTTTAAAAAATATTCAAACTGGTTTTTACTTGGTTTAATACCGGTTTTAAACGCTCAAGTGAAATATTATCAATAACATATATCATATATCCTAAAATTAGAAAACCAAGAATTAATATTCCTGCATTTTTTAATACCATCAGCCAACCTATCAAATCAACATCAATAAAAAAATAAGGGTAATTGCTTTTTACGACGGCTATTACACCTCCAATTTTAGCGCGTATAATTATAAAAGCAAAATATGTAAGAGGTAATGATAACCACATAATTGGATCAAACCACCTAAAACTGGACTTTTGGTCAAATAAAATCCAATCTAAAATGGTCATTATAGGTACAAAATAATGTACCATAATATTTTGCCAACTAAATAAACTATAATTCTGGTCTTGAGAAAGAAAAATTGGAGCTAAAATAAAATGATAAACAAGAAATGTAACGGCGATAGTCATAGTAACTGCGCCTTTTAACCGAGGGAATATTTTTACTGTCCCCTCTATTCCTAGGTTCTTCAGATCAGAAATATTTTGGATCAATAAAATAGAAAAGTAAATAAAGCATAGTATATTACTCTGGATCGTATAGAAAACAAGCATGTATGTTGCTAATTCCCCATTTGGTATTCCAGAGTTCAGGTACAAACCTATTCCACAACCTAATAAAAGCAGAATTCTAAAAATTAATGCAAGTAAGCGATTATGAATGCACATAACATTTTCCTCCGCATACAACTAATTTTTAATACTGTACCAGCCTATACATATTTAGTTTTCATTTTTATCATATCATGATTGTATATAAATATAAACAATTAAATTCAACAGCATTGTTTCTTTAGTAAATTTATCTGGCTATGAATCCAGGATATAACTTCACTTTTGTCTTTATAAATAGGTGCAATACGATCCCATATATCGCTGAAATATTCTTCGCATGCTTTTACGACCATCGGTTCTTCTATGGATAGCCGAACCTCCGGTATTTTTGATGATTTAACTACTTCAAAAAATACAGATTGCCTTTCTTTTACAAGACAATATAAATTATTTATCTTTACCGAGCTGTTAGGTTTTTCTGAAACAAAGGCAACATTATAATTCTCGTATGTTTCAAGAAGGTGAATAATATTATTTAAAAATTTAATAATATCTTCAACTTCCATTTTTGTTGTTTCAATTCCGGCTAAAGTATAAATACGGAACTGATTATAATTAACCAACAATTTTAAAGACTCTATAGAATATATATCTTCATATTTATAATCAATTATGTTTTTATAAAAAGCATTCAGTTGCTTTCTATAAAAATATAGTGATTTAGTTATCTCGAAATTTGACAGGTTTTTTTCCTTTATAAGCTTAATATATAAATCTTCTGGCAATAGTAACATACTAAACCTAAAGTTGTAAACAAATCGATTTCCTGCTTTCTCTTCTACTTCAGCCAAGTATTCACAATAATCCAAATAATTATCAGGAGTATAATATTTTATTAGTGGTTTAGAATAGTTTAGAAGTAGCGACTTAAAGTAATTTTTATGAATATCAATAGCAGTATTACTTTCTAAATAGAATGCACTGTCAATTCCTGAATGTATATTAGTTGAAAAACAAGACAATGCTCCTATACCCGGCACAATAATTAATTCTTTACCCTTTTCCAACGTATCATATTTTCTGAAAAAGTATGTATTGAATTTTCCTGTTCCGAAAAGTTCTCTTGCAATATCTATATACCTAAATATTGTATTAAGATTATTATTCAGCTTAAGTAGAAAAAGTATATTCCAACCGTTACTTATTGCACTTAACAAAGCATTCTTAAAAGATACCAAATTATCATAAGATTCGGTAAATTCCAAATTATTAAAATATGTAATATAGATTGTATCATCGTCTTTAAAAGATTTGATTGAAGCAACTCCAAGTAAATAAATACCAAAATTAAAAACATTATTTTTCCCCAATATTATTTTGTCCTTATTTGACAATGGCTGGGATTCAAAGATTACCGGAGTAAACATTTTTAATGATTTCGCAGCTTTTTCCTCGGATTTCTTGTCATGTTTCTTACACTCGAATGAATAACCCTGAGCTTCTTTTAATATTCTATATATTTTATCTTTGATGCTGATTACCGGTTCGCTATTTGTACATATATTATTATATATAGCCTCTATTTGCTGGTTATGAAATGAGTTGTGAAGATTATTTGAAATGTATTCAGAAATACTTTCAATATAGTTTGAATTATACGCAGGTATTCTTTTCTCATTAACCCAG
Source organism: uncultured Clostridium sp. (assembly GCA_964415835.1). Lineage (GTDB taxonomy): Bacteria > Bacillota > Clostridia > Acetivibrionales > DSM-1351 > Ruminiclostridium. The sequence continues at coordinate 6,084 of CAYQCA010000111.1, forward strand.
CGATTAACAAGCGAGGTATCGACGTTTATAGCTTTAGATAGCCTATTAATACTTATATCTAAATTAGTAATAATTAATTTAAGGCACTTGCCAAACTTCATTTTACTGTTCATAGGTACTCTCCATTTTACATTCAATTTAATCATAGGTATTGTTTTTGGGAAATAATAGAATTAGGCAAAAGTTTGAAGAACACTCTTATGTATTGTATAAGTGGAACTGTGAAACCTAACAATATCAAGTACTTGGTGGTTCTTGAATTATATTGATTATATCATGAAAAATTACCTCTGAAAATAAGTTAACCATAAATATTTATATGAGAGATTTAGCTAAATATGTCATAACCGTGGGTGTGACAAATAATCACAAAATATATTAATATTTGACGAAAAAATATATTATTTAAGAAAAGGCTACAAAATTTTAACATTCGTTGCAAGAAACAACAATATTACATTTAGGAGGTAATTTATGTTTAGGATGAAGAGCATAAAAACAAAACTGGCTCTAATTTTCGGAATATTACTGTTTGCTATTTGTGCGGGACTTGGGGTTATGGCTTATTTTGCATCGGCAGATGCTTTGTCTTCTAATATTGATGAATCTTTGTCCCAAATAGCAAGTGATAATGCAGAAGTGGTTGAGGGTAGAGTTAATAGCCAATTAAATGCATTAGAGGCATTGGCTGGGAGTGACTTTATAAAAAGTAATAAACTTACGCTGAATGAAAAGTTGGCGCAATTGGAAAATGAGGTTACAAGAAGTAATCATTTGTGGATGGTTATTATTGATCTGGATGGAA
>CAYQCA010000111.1:6988-12368 GCA_964415835.1 uncultured Clostridium sp.
GTTATGCAAATGTACAATGGTATTAAAGAAGCTGAAAAGGATTCTGGACTGCAACAATTAGCAGATTTGGAAAAGAAAATGACAGAAGGTAAAGCTGGAGTAGGAGAATATAGCTATAAAGGAGTAACAAAATATATGGGTTTTGCTCCGGTACAAGGAACTGGTTGGTCATTAGCAATAACGTCTCCCAAGTCGGAAACCATAGCCAAAGTAAATGAATTAGCCGTTACGATGGTGATTGTTTCAATTATTTTTCTGGTAATAGGTATTTTTATTACATTATTAATTGCGAGAAATATTTCTAGGCCTATAAAGGCAGCTGCAGACCATCTTGAGATTGTGGCTACCGGTAATTTTACAACAGAAATACCAAAAGAGTTTTTTAAAGCGAAAGATGAAACAGGTGTTCTGGCAAACTCAATTAATACCATGCAGCAAGCCGTTAAAAAAATAATAAAAGATGTTGTAAATGAGTCGGAAAATGTAAGCCAGATGCTATTAAATATAAAAAATGAAATGGATAAGCTGAATAGTAACATTGAAGAAATTTCAGCTACTACAGAAGAGCTTTCAGCAGGAACTGAGGAAACGGCTGCATCTACACAGGAAATGAGTGCAACCTCAGAAGAAATTGAAACTGCCATTGAAGCTACTGCATCAAAAGCGCAGGAAGGTGCAATTACTGTAAACAATATAAATAAAATGACTGAAGACATGAAAATAAAAGCAAATTCATCCAAAAAAAGTGCTCTTGAAGTATATGAACGAACAAAGAAGGACTTGGAAAGTGCAATCGAACAATCAAAAGCAGTTGAAAAAATTAATGAATTATCCCATGCTATTCTTGAAATAACTTCACAGACAAATTTACTTGCCTTAAACGCTGCTATTGAAGCTGCCAGAGCAGGTGAGGCCGGGAAAGGTTTTGCAGTTGTCGCCGATGAAATAAGAAAGCTCGCTGAAGGCTCCAAAAATACTATTTCCAGAATACAAGAAGTGACCAAGGTAATTCTCGAAGCTGTTAATGACTTATCCTCCAGCTCTGGCGAAATAATGGAATTTATAGATAAGAAAGTCCTAAATGATTATGACTATCTTGTAAATTCCAGTGAGCAATATAACCAGAGCGCAGCTGGTATAAATGATATGGTAACTGACTTCAGCTCTAGTTCTGAAGAATTACTTGCTTCAATGCAGAACATGGTTAAAGCAATAGATGAAATATCAAGTTCGGCTAATGAAGGGGCCAATGGAGCTACAAATATTGCACAGAGTGCAGCCTCTATATCTCAGATGTCAAATGATGTTATAAATATAACAAAAGCTGCAAAAGAAAAATCAGATTTGCTAATAAAATCAGTTTCTCAATTTAAGGTTTAAAAGGAGGTTAAAATGCAGGATGCAAAACAAGTAGTAGTATTTATGCTGGAAAATGTACAATATGGCTTTGCCATTGAGCAAGTTAACGAGATAATAAGGTACATGGCTCCAACAAAAATTCCGGCAACTCCTGATTATATTGAAGGCGTAATAAGCCTAAGAGGGCAAGTACACATAGTTGTTGACTTGCGTAGCTTACTGGGAATACCTGGTAAAGAAGCTGACGACAATACTAAAATAATTATAGCAAACAATAATAAAGTGGGTTTTATTGTTGATGAAGTCAGCATGATAGTTTCTCCCCAAAAAGAGGAAATAGATTCGATTGAGCGCTTACCTATGTATAATGATAACGAAAATGTGCCTGACATTTTAAAAATTAATGAAGATATAGTCGTTATATTAGATATGGCAAGTATTTTGGGTAATAACCTTGTTAAATCGTTCGAATAACTTATAAGGGGAGTGTTGTTATATCCACTAACTATAAAGAGAAAACGCTAAAAGAGAAGATAGAGCATATTAAATTGGAGCCTTGTGATCCCCTTACCGGAATACCACTGCGTGCTTCTTTTGTAGAGTCACTGAGGGCTTCAATAAAAAATGCAAATAAACAAGGCTTGAAGCTGGCTGTTATGCACATTGGCGTAGACGATTTAAAAAAAGTTAATTATACTTATGGCAGACATATTGGAGACATGTTTTTAAAAAAGGCAGCAAGAAAAATTCAGACCTTTAGTAGAAGAGAAGATATACTATGCCGTCTTGGGGGCGATGAATTCGCCCTCTTGATTACTGATTTTCCAAAAGCAGAGAATATAGATGAAATTGCTCAAAGAATATTAGGACTCTTTAGCCAGCCGGCAAATATATGCGGAATAAAACTTTATAACACTATCAGTATAGGAATATCAATATATCCAGATGACGATAAGGATGGTAAAAAACTCCTTGAAAAAGCTGATATTGCTATATACAAAGCCAAGAAAAACGGTAAAAATAATATACAGTATTATTCGGAAGCTATCTCTAACGATGTGCATCTTCATAACAATATAAAGGAAAATTTAAAATCAGCATTTGAAAAAAATGAGTTTTTCTTATGTTATCAACCTCTTATTGATTCTAATACTAAAAAGATGGTAGGTGTTGAAGCATTATTGAGATGGAGACATCCGAAAAATGGTATTATTAACCCGTTAGATTTTATCCCTATTGCTGAAAAGACATTGCTTATAATACCTATAGGTGAGTGGGTACTCAAAGAAGCCTGCAGACAATTAAAAGAGTGGCATGAAAAGGGCTATACGGGTTATAGCATTTCTGTAAATGTTTCTGTAGTTCAATTGCAACAGAGCAGTTTCAAGGAGACTGTAAGCAATATTCTTAATGAAGTAGGCTTGAAACCTGAATACCTTGAGATTGAAATAACTGAAAGTGCATTTATTGAATCAACAAAGGCAATAACGTGCAACCTGAATTACTTAAGCAGACTAGGCATTAAAATCGCAATTGATGACTTTGGAACAGGGTACAATTCATTTAAATACCTCTCAAGGTTAGTAATTGATTGTTTGAAAATAGATAAGATGTTTGTCAGCAACATAAAAACTAATATGAACAAAGTGATAATTGATACTGTAATAGCACTTGGGCATAGGATAAACGCAAAAATTGTTGCCGAGGGAGTAGAAACGCAAGAACAGTACGAATATTTATTAAAAAACGGCTGCGATAAAATACAAGGGTATTATTTTAGTAAGCCTGTTCTTGCTGAAGAGATTGTTGATTTTTTTGAGTAACCAAATGAGGGTTACCCGGTTCAGGGTACCCTCTTTTTTTATAGTGTAATTTAGGAAAACATGATATATTTAACATAGATTGAAGCCATTTCATATTAGACGGGGGTGTAGGGTATGAACCAATTTATAGTAGCAATAGTATTTTGGATTATAGGGATAGTAGTATTATATCTAGTGATTCAATCTTCTATTGATAATTCGCGAACAGCTAATGAAATTAAAGAAATCAGGAAGCTTTTAGAGAAACAATTACAAAACAATCGGGATACCGGTGATACTACTGATCTTGAGATATTGAATACAGCATATGAAAATTGTCCGGCTTGCGGAGCAAGAGTTGCGCCGGAGGACAAGGATTGCCATGATTGCGGGCTATCACTAAAAGAATAAATAATCATTTTCGGAGGCACACATTCAGGATGAGTCAGGTACAGATTATAATAAATCAAATAATCATTTTAGCCTTGCTTGGTTTGACGGGCTTTATTGCAGGAAAGAAAAAGGTTCTGCCGGAGGATTCGCATAAATATATTTCAGCATTTATTTTAAAAATAACAACCCCATTGCTTATATTCACAACAATGGGAAACTACTCTTTTACAAGTGAAACAATAAAAAATGGGATGTATATTTTTATTTTTGGTATGGTTTTTATGCTGATTGCCGGCGCTGTATCCCTTGGGCCTTGTAAAGTAATGAATATAAAAGACAAGACAAAGAATATATATATTTCTCAATCAATGTTCGGTAATGTCATATTTATGGCATACCCGCTCCTCAAAGCAATGTTCGGAGATATAGGTATCGTGTATGCCATATTTTACAATTTGGCAAATGATGGACTGCTGTGGACGTTGGGAGTATATTTATTTAACAGGCATAATAAAAAGAAAAGCTGGAAAGATAATTTGTCTCACCTCGTAAATCCTAATACAATGGCATTTATTGGTGGGATTGGTATGATTGCTTCAAAGACATTGTTTAAAATAGATAATATACCCGGGTACAACAAGGTTTGGGAAATCTTCTATGCCGCTTTTAACGGTCTGGGTCATACAACAATTTATTTATCAATGGTATTTATAGGGTTAATTCTCTCAAGCATAAAGATTAACGGTGTTAAAGATATTTTATCTAAATTCAGGTACTTTGTTCATTCTATGTTCAAACTGTTGATTATCCCTCTAATAGCTGTTGCTTTCTTCGCTTTAGCCAATGGTTTTTTTGACCCGTTTGTAAAACGAATTGTGGTACTACAGCTGGCAATGCCGGCATCTACTGTTGTTTCAGCGCTTGCACTGGAGTATGATTCGGATTATATAGCTGCAACAGAGGAAATATTTATCTCAACTATACTTTCTATATTTACATTACCATTTATAGTATATATGATAATGTAATAATCTAAATTATTAATATTAACTTTTCTTATTCCACAGAAGGTTACTACCAATCCATTGTAAAGTTATATAAATCGTTAATCGAATAGGTATTAATGATTAGGATAAAAATCTAAAATTGGGGTAGTAAGTAAAATACCAATGGAATAAGGAGGAAATATGAGAAGGGAAAAGAAATTTCTATGCTGGATGCTGATATTTGGTATATTAGCAATGTCTGTAATATCACCTTTATGTTCAAGCGCTGAAACAAATGAAGTAAGTAATGACAGGAGTGAGGACAGCAGAGCGTACATTCATGGTGTCAACTTAGTTCAGACAGGTGGAAAAACATTACTTGTTTTTGCAAGTAATAAATATCCAACAACATATCCGGATGGTGAATGGGAACATGATGTTTATTATTCATGGATAGACCCGTCAGATCCTGAGGGTTCCTTAGATGTTAAGACTTTAGTTGATGACAGTCTGGCACAGGAGCCGGCTAGTGTTGCAGTTAATTCTAACGGAATTATAGCTGTTACAGCAGAGGATGCCCAACATAATGAAACACTTGATCAGACCTTTGGATTATGGAACAGTGATCTGACACCGATCAAAGAATATGGAGAGCAGCTGATGCCACCTGCGGGCGGCCACTCCGGTCATATTGCTGCAAGCGGAAATAAGTTTTTAGTAACCTTTTGTGATGGATGGGTTGACGGTGGTGGAGTAGATAACTTAGGTACTGGTGATGATATCTACTGTAGAATAATTAATGAAGATGGAAGCACAGGAGAATTAATCGAAACCAAGGTT
>CAYQCA010000112.1:0-12287 GCA_964415835.1 uncultured Clostridium sp.
GAAGTAATAAACCACAGCGTAAAAAAAGCCACTGTACTAATGCCTGCAATGAAGTAAGGGAAAAGAGCTGTCAAAATTTCACCTCCTCGTAAAAAGATATTGTATAAAAAACTGCTCTGCCGTATATTCAGAATAGCAGAAATAATTTTTATAAAATGTCTACTGCCTCAAATGTTGTTTTTTCACCCTTAAATGTGAGGGTCAATTGTTGAGGGCTGTCTTCTTTTGTGATAAAATAAAGTCGGATTTTGGTCTATCGGAGGTAACTATGCTTAAAATTGCAATTTGTGACGATGACATCCGAGAGCTTTCCCGCATTTCAAAATTGTTAAACAGATACCGGGAGGAGAAAAAAATTCCCCTGAAATATGAAGCTTTTTCAAATGCATTAGAGCTTTTGGAAAACTTGCGGAGCAGTGTCTATGATATACTTCTGCTGGATATATTAATGCCTGGGTTAAACGGAATGCAGGCAGCCCATGAAATTCGTGGGTTTGACAATGAAATAAAAATCATTTTCCTGACATCCTCTCCGGAGTTTGCGGTGGAAAGCTATGCTGTTGATGCACATTACTATCTCATGAAGCCAGGAACAGAAGAGAAGTTGTTTCCAATACTGGACAGGCTTTTTTTTGATGCGCAAAAAGCAGAGGAAGCCTTACATATTAAGTCATCTTCTGGAATTATGCGGATTCCATTTAATAAATTGGAATATTTAGAGGTTATGAGCAAAAAACTTTTTTTTCACTTAATAGATGGTAGTGTTAAAGAGATATGCGGTTCTCTTTCTGACTTTGAAGCACAACTTACTTGTCGGGAGGAGTTTGTTAAAGTGCACCGTTCATATCTAGTTAATATGGGGTGTGTTCAAGAAATAAGTGCCAAGGAGCTTACTACTTATAATAAACAAAAAATACCAATATCCAGACTTCTCTGCGGTCAGGTAAGACAGGCATATATGGAGTATCTGTTTGTGGAAAAGGGGGTAGAGTGATGCTTACTGTTTTCGGTTTAATAAACTACGGACTGATATTAATTTTTGGTGTTTTGCTTTCTTTTGATTTTGCAGGAGTTGAAAAAACATCTAAGAACCATCGAATTAAAATTTATTTTATTTGTTTGATGCTTTTGGTTCAGGTTAGCAGTTGGCAGTTTTTTGGACTGGAAACAACCAAAAAAATATATCCTCTAATAGTGCATTTTCCATTAATCGTGTCATTAGTATTTTTTTGTCGGAGTACATACTTAACCGCATTTGTAAGTGTGGTTTCTGCATATCTTTGTTGTCAGACACCTAGATGGATTGCTACTGTAGCACTTTATACATTTGACAGCAGGGCTGCCTATCATATTGTGAATACATTGGCAATATTTCTAACACTCTATTTTCTAAAAAAATATGTTGTATCATCTGTTAATCGACTGATGAATATTTCGAAAAGATCGTTGTTGTTATTTGGCGCTGTGCCGTTTATGTACTATTTATTTGACTATGGTACTACTGTTTACACCAATTTACTATATAACGGAATCGAAATGGCAGTTCACTTTATGCCTTCGTTGGTTTCCATGTTTTATTTTGTATTTGCAATTATTTATTATAACGAGATGCAAAGACGCAGCAATGCTGAAAGGGAGAGCATGTTAATGTCTATCCAGATCAATCAGGCGAAAAAGGATTTTACCTCCTTCCAGGAATTACAGGAGAAAACAGCCATATACCGTCATGACATGCGACATCATCTTTCTCTTATAGGAGGTTATCTTGCAGAAGGAGATGCTCAAAAGGCCATTGAATATATAAGTCAGACACAAGCTGACATTGATAATATAACCCCAAGCCGCTACTGCAAGAACAACACAGTCAATCTGATATTGTCATCATTTGTCGCAAAAGCAACAGAAACCGGAGTCGAGCTTTCTGTTGACGCGAACCTTCCACAAGGCATATATCTTTCCGAGACAGATCTTTGTACACTGCTTTCCAATGGGCTGGAAAATGCTATAAATGCTGCAGCGCAGGTTGAAGAGGATCAGTTCAGAACGGTACGTATCAACTGCCAGATGCATAAAGAGAATTTGCTGATTTTGATTGAAAACAGATTTGCTGGTGAGGTAATCATGAAGAACGGTCTGCCGCGAAGTCAACAACAAGGGCATGGCTTTGGCGTAAAAAGTATAGAGATGATTACTAAAAAATATAACGGTTATTATTCCTTTGCAGCAAAAAATGAGTTGTTTACCCTTAAAATTGTGCTTCCTTTTAAAGAGCATTCAGTAGTTTCTCCTTAATTTTCGTGAAAGAATGTTTTACCGAATAATTTTCGTGTCTATGAGTAATAATATATCCTAAATAAAATAGGAACAGCTAAATAATAACTTCTCTTTTTTGCAGTGGCTAATTTTGAAATTAAAGAATAGGGTTTTATTATTTAGCTGTTCCTTACTTGGAGGATATATATGGGAAAACTACCAGGAACACAGACATCAGAAAATCTTGCAAGAGCTTTTGCAGGAGAATCACAGGCTAGAAACAGATATACTTTTTATGCATCATATGCCAAAAATGAAGGGCATCGTGTTATAGAACAGGAGTTTAAAAAGATAGCAGACAATGAGCTGGCTCATGCAAAGGTATTCTATGATTTATTGGTAAATGGCATGGGCGGTGATAGTAACGTAAATGTAAATGCCGGTTATCCATTTGCTTTAGGAGACACTCTTACTAATTTAAAGGCAGCAGCAAGTGGCGAGCATGATGAGCATTCAACTATTTATCCATCATTTGCGGATGTAGCAAAAAAAGAGGGCTTTCCGGAAATCGAAGCTGCATTTAGGTTGATTGCCAATATAGAAAAAGAGCATGAACAAAAATTTAATCAGTTAAAAACCGAGTTGGAGCAGCAAACCTTATATCAAAAGAAACAGCCCGTTCAATGGGTTTGTACAAACTGTGGGCACATACATCAGGGTACCGATGCTCCTGCTATATGCCCTGCATGCAAACACCCTCAGGGATGGTTTGAAGTAAAGTCATAGTTTCACAAAAGCTTTCAGAATAACAAATCAAAGAAAATCAAAGAGAAAACCTTATCTATAATATGTGAAAAGCAAAAGTGTGTTAAAAAAACAACAATACATTGTTGTTTTTTTAACAATGAGTATTACAATTAATATGTAAGCAGTCAATTAATATTAATTTCTAATCTTTAAAATATACGATGGAGGTTCAAAATTATGTGGGAAAATAAGATTAACATTAATCAGGTAGTAGAAATCAGAGCAAAAACAACAACATTCTTTGGAGTAGGAGCTATCAGCAAGATGGCAGATGTTGCAGAGAATTTGTCCTCAAGAGGCATTAAAAAAGTTATGGTTATGACCGGTAAAAGCTCTCATATCAAAACAGGGGCCTGGGATGTAACCAGCAAAGCATTGGATGCAAAGGGGATTGAATACCTGTTATATAGCAAGGTTACACCAAATCCAACAGTTGAGCAGGTTGATGAAGCAGCTGCTGAGGCAAAGAATTTTGGAGCACAAGCTGTTATTGCGATTGGTGGAGGAAGTCCAATAGATGCGGCAAAGAGTGTGGCAATACTTATAGCTAATCCGACAAAAAATGCAAAAGAGCTCTATGAGCTGAAATTTACTCCCAATGAAGCAGTGCCACTAATCGCAATCAACCTGACTCATGGTACCGGAACTGAAGTTGACAGGTTTGCTGTTGTCAGCATACCTGAGAAGGAGTATAAGCCGGCTATTGCTTATGATTGCATTTATCCTTTATTTGCAATAGACGACCCGGCATTAATGACAAAGTTACCGGCGGAGCAAACACTTTATGTATCAGTTGATGCTGTCAATCATGTTGTCGAAGCTTCAACTTCAATAGTTACAAATCCTTTGGCAATACTACTGGCGAAAGAAACCATCAGACTGGTTGCAAAATACTTGCCAATAGCTATAAAAGAACCCGAAAACCTAACAGCGAGATACTATCTCTTATATGCTTCATTAATAGCAGGTACATCCTTTGATAATGGTCTACTGCATTTTACTCATGCGTTAGAACATCCGCTCAGTGCTGTCAGACCTGATCTGGCTCATGGATTGGGATTAGCAATGTTGTTGCCGGCGGTGGTAAAAGAAATATATCCTGCGTCTGGAGAAGTTCTTGCTGAAATATTTGAACCGATACTACCGGGCTTAAGAGGAACAGTTGATGAAGCTGACAAGGCATTTGCAGGAATAAGAAAGTGGCTTAATGATATTGGTATCAAATCTCAACTCAAGGATGAAGGTTTTGATGAGAGTGTAGTTGAAAAACTTGTAAATCTTGCATTTGAAACTCCAAGCCTTGATGGATTGCTGGCTATAGCGCCCGTAAAAGCAACAAAAGAATCTGTACGAAATATTTATCAAAACTCACTCTAGTTAATATAAATACAAATTGCTTGAATCAGCGATGGTTCAGGCATTTTTTATATTTTTAATTTTAAAACATTTGATGAGGCATAATATAATTAAAGTACTATTTGCTTATATTGTAATAGTATAATATAATAATTATAACCAGGTAATAATTATTATAAGTTGCTTTATCAAAGGAGATTTTTTATGGAAAAAAGAGGGATTGTTCTATCTGAAAAAAATGGCAGAAAGATTGTAACTGGTTTAGGGTATTATGAATTTGAACAGGTTTCGGACTTTAGAGGGCTGGTGCAAAGCAGTATTAAAAAGTATAAAGACAAAGCTGCTTTTAAATTTAAAGTAAATAATACCATTGTCGAAAAGTCGTATAATGACATGGGAGAAGATATAGATGCTCTAGGCACTGCACTTCATCACTTAGGCCTGAAAGATACCAAAATTGCTGTTATTGGAGAAAATAGATACGAATGGGCTATAAGCTTTTTTTCCATAGTAAATGGAACAGGAATAGCTGTGCCGCTTGATAAACACCTTCCTGAAGTTGAAATAGAAAATCTGATACAAAGAGGCAGGGTTGACGCAATATTCTACTCAAACCACTTTGACAAGGAGATGGTAGAGCTTGCAAAGAGGGATACAAGAATAAAACAATTTATTTGTATGGATAAACTGGAGGGAGATTATCCTTCAAACTTTTGGAGTTTTCCTCAGCTCGTCAAAAAGGGAAAAATACTGCTTAAGAGCGGGGATAGAAGCTTTCTGGATGCTGAAATTGACCCGGAAGTGTTGTCAGTATTACTATTTACATCAGGAACAACAAGCATTTCAAAGGGTGTAATGCTGAGCCAGCATAATATATGTTCGGATGTTGCAGCTGTTACCTCAATAATTAAGGTTTATCCTGATGATGTACACTTATCAATCCTTCCGTTGCACCATACATTTGAATTGTCTGCAGGTATGCTTTTTATGATAAAAAACGGAGTTTGTATAGCATATTGTGAAGGAATAAAGCATATTGCAAAAAACTTAAAAGAGTTTGATGTTACTATCCTGGTTGTTGTTCCTGCAATATTAGAGGCAATGTATAAAAAGCTGAAGGAAGGAATAAGAAAATCAGGGAAGGAAGGTCTGGTAAACGTATTAGGTAAGGTCTCCGGTGTTTTACAAAAAGCAGGAATAGACCTTCGAAGAAAATTTTTCAAGCAAATACTGGAACAGATTGGACCTGGATTAAGATTGGCGGTTTCAGGAGCAGCACCTATTGATAAAGACGTAATATACGGTTTTGGAATGCTTGGCCTAAATGTTATACAGGGTTATGGGTTAACAGAAACATCACCTGTGGTGGCAGCAAATAATGACTTTTATAATAAAGCAGGTACGATTGGCCAGCCTATGAAGGGAATTGAAGTGGCAATAGATAATCCGGACGAAAATGGAATGGGTGAAATCATTACAAGAGGTCCAAATGTTATGCTCGGATATTATGAGGATGATACTGCTACAAAAGAAGCCATTGACAGTGAAGGATGGTTCCACACAGGGGATTTGGGCTTTATAGATGACAGTGGTTTTATTACTATTACGGGTAGGGCCAAGTCAATGATTGTTTTTACTAACGGCAAAAAAGCATTCCCAGAGGAGTATGAAATGCTTTTAAATAATATTGAGGGAGTTAAGGATTCCTTTGCATGGGGGAATAAAGCACAAGATGGTGATATTCAGGTATGCGCTAAATTAGTCCTTGATGAAGCCGTGATAAAAGAAAAATGGGGAAGAATACCGGATAGCGAAGAACTGGCAGAGATCATGCAAAAAGAAATCAAAAAAATAAACCAGGACATGCCACAATATAAAATAATCAGATACTTTATAATGAGCTATGAGGATTTAATAAAAACAACGACTTTGAAAATCAAGAGACCGCTGGAAGAGAAGAAAGTATTGGATGCTCTACGTAATGCCGGTGTAGATATGAGAAAAGCAAACGGAAGATTTTTTGCATAAAATAAATATTATGGTAAAATGATTTATAAAATACACTATAATATTAAGAGGTTTTTTATGAAGCAAATAGAGGCAATACTAATCGGTGCTGGACAAAGAGGTATGGATTCCTATGCATCATATGCACTTAAGCATCCGGATGCAATAAAGTTTGTTGCAGTAGCAGAACCGGATAAAGAGAGAAGGAAAAAGTTTCAGCAGCTCCATGATATTAAAGATGATATGTGCTTTGATTCATGGGAGAAAGTCTTTGAAGGGCAACAGCTGGCAGATTGCGTGATTATCTGCACTGGTGATAATTATCATTTTCAACCCGCTATGAAAGCTCTTGAATGCGGCTATAACGTTTTACTTGAAAAGCCTATGTCAACTGTCCCTTATGAATGCTACCAGCTGGGGGTGCATGCAAAAAAATATGACAAGGTTTTCTCAATATGCCATGTACTGAGATATACCGATTTTTTTGTTCAACTTAAAAATATACTTGATTCCGGACGAATTGGAAATTTAATCTCTATTGTTCATAATGAAAATGTTGCTTATTGGCATCAGGCCCATAGCTATGTAAGAGGTAACTGGAGCAATTCGGATTTGTCAAGTCCGATGATTCTGGCAAAATCCAGTCATGACATGGATATTTTATTATGGCTGGCCGGTGCGGACTGTAAGAGAATTTCTTCATTTGGTTCATTAACTCATTTTAAAAAGGAAAACGCACCTGAAGGAGCACCGCTCAGGTGTCTTGATGGGTGCCCTGCCGAGCAGGAATGTCCATATTATGCGCCTAAAATATATCTGACTGAGAATATTGAATGGCCCACATCGGCCATATCAAACGATATTAGTCTTGAAGCCAGAATAAAGGCACTGAAGGAAGGACCTTATGGCAGATGTGTTTATCATTGTGATAACAATGTCGTAGATCATCAGGTCGTAAATATGGAATTTGAAAATGAGGTTACTGCAGCATTTTCCATGTGTGCGTTCACAAATGATTGCAGCAGAACAATAAAAATCATGGGTACCAAGGGTGAAATCAAAGGTGCGTTTGAAAAGAATGAAATTTTGATTTTAGATTTCACCACAGGAAGTAGTGAAGTAATTACGCTAAAAGCCTCAAATTTTGGTCATGGCGGTGGAGAATACAAACTGATGAAAGACTTTATCACACTTATCCATAACGGTGGGACAGGGGAAGGAAGAACATCTGCAACAAAGTCTGTTCAGGGGCACCTGATGGCATTTGCTGCTGAAAAGTCAAGAGTTGAAAAGAAAATAATTGAATTGGATAAATACTTGGAAGAATTAATAAATTCAAAGTACAATACCTATGATAAAGTTAATAGTGAAAGGAAATAAGATGATAATAAAAAAAGCAGAACACGAAATTACGGCAGTAAAGCCAAATCAATATCCTGTAAAGGGTTTTCCTGAGATTGCTTTTGTTGGAAGATCCAATGTCGGAAAATCATCAATTATAAATACTTTAGTTAATAGAAAAAGTCTTGCAAGAGTTGGGGCTACGCCGGGAAAGACAAGACAGATTAATTTCTATAGTGTAAATGACCAATTTTATCTTGTAGATCTGCCAGGATACGGATTTGCTAACGTTTCAAAGGAAATGAAGGCTTCATGGGAAAATATTATTGAGACATATTTGTATTCCAGAAAAGAAAATTTTCTAAAGCTGGCAGTAATGCTCGTGGATATCAGACATTCTCCCAGCAAGGACGATATAACAATGTATCAGTGGTTAAAAGGCTTTGGCTTGAATACATTAATAATAGCTACAAAGGCTGATAAAGTAACAAGGTCTCAATTGAATCCGAGAATAAATGATATTAAAAAAGTTTTAGGATTGGATAATACAATCAAAGTAATACCGTTCTCATCTGAAAACAGACTTGGACTCGAGGCAGTACTTGATGAAATTAAAAGACAACTGGCTGCAACAGATGACCAGGTTGAACAATAATAAGAGGTTTTAAATATGCAAAGTAATTACGATATTGAGGAAGCCAAGCTAAGAAGAAAATTAAGAAAAATGAGAATTATAGCAACGTCATTATTAGTATTTATGACGATTGTTTTTTTAATTTTTAAGAGAATAGAAGACAGAGGCATGCTATATTCATCCATTACAGCCTTTGCAGAAGCTTCGATGGTGGGAGCATTAGCTGACTGGTTTGCAGTTGTGGCACTATTCAGATATCCGCTGGGACTAAAAATAATACCTCATACTGCAATTATAGCTAATAATAAATCAAGAATAGCAAAGGCATTATCTAATTTTGTTGTATCTAATTTTTTCACTGCCGAAGTTATCAAAGCGAAGTTGGATAAAGTCAGTATTTCAGGAGTGATCTCTGACTATATAATAAAAAACAGAGTGGCTATAGCCGGTGGAATAGCAAAAAAAATACCGGCAATTGTTGATACTGTAATTGATAATCCTACTCTAAATCGCTATATAAAGGGAAAAATTCAAGAAAAAACTGAAGAAATACAGCTGTATCCGTTATTGAGTGCAGGTCTCAGCCCTTTGGTCGAATCAGGATACCATAAACCTATAGTAAAAGGCATATTAAACGCCACCTATAACTATATTAGTGATAATAAAGAAAAGACTATGGAAGTGCTGGGTGGTATAAATAAAACCTTCGCGCTGCCTTTAATAGGTGATATAGTTTATAAGAAAATACTAGAATTCTTTTTGAAACAAATTGATGAAATTGACTCAAATGACGAGGTTGAAGTAAACAGGTTGTTGCTTGAGGCATTGCCTAAGCTATTGGAGGATATGCAAAAGTCCCCGGAACTTGTTCAAAAAGGGGAA
The DNA here is from genome assembly GCA_964415835.1 of uncultured Clostridium sp. GTDB lineage: Bacteria > Bacillota > Clostridia > Acetivibrionales > DSM-1351 > Ruminiclostridium. The sequence continues at coordinate 9,281 of CAYQCA010000112.1, forward strand.
ACGTTAAAAGAGCAGATAATAAATTCCGAAGTATATGATGAATTAGTAGCTAAGCTTGCTGCAGTTATAATTGATTTTAAAAACTCGATTATTGCCAATGAGGCAGAACTCAATGAGAATTTATTAAAGGTTCTGGATTTTTTAGTGTCCGGTATTTCTGAAAATAGTATTCTGAGTGATAAAATTGACAATGCCATAAATGAGGGCGCTCAGAGCCTTGTTTCCATATATGGAGATAAGGTTGGCTCCCTGATATATGACACCATGGAAGGTTGGGAAACAAAGGCAATGGTTGAAAAATTGGAGGTCTATGTAGGTGCCGATCTTCAGTACATCAGAATAAACGGTACAATAATCGGTGGTCTGGCTGGACTCGCCATTCATTTCCTGACTATACTGTTTTAAAAGCGTTCTATTGATTTTGTAAAACCTCTAAAAATGCAAGAATATTTTCAGTAGGAATATCATTTGGCATTGCATGTGTAGGTGCAACGATATAACCACCGTTTTCTCCCAGTATCTTCATTAGTCTTTTCATTTCATTTTTAACTTCATCTGGAGTACCGGTTGGGAGAAGACGTTGAGTACTTATTCCTCCATAAAAGGTTATTTTGTCTCCGTATAGTCTTTTCATTTCAACAACATCATAAATTTCAGGTTGAAAGGTATTATAAGCATCCAAGCCCAGTTCTATCAGATCTGGGAAAATTTCATGTATATCTCCGCAAGAATGCTGAAATATATACATACCATGCTCCTTTACACGGTCATACATTTTCTTGAGCCTTGGCTTTATAAACTCTCTCCAAAGGCTTGGCCCCATTATCAGACCTTTCTGCTGTCCCCAGTCATCTCCGAAAAAAACACAGTCGATATCATATTGGGCCACAATATCGACAACGGCAAGATTATATTCAACAATTTTATCCAGCAATTGGCTTGCAAACTCCTTGTTTATCATAAAATCTATCAGAAGCTCGGGCATTGAGCGAAGTGTCCATGCTCGCTCAAATAGGGAAAAGCCAATTGCATACATTCTGAACTTGTCAGTTTGGCTCTGAAGCCTGCTGCATTTCTTACGTATAAGCTTTTCATCTGGTTCCGGAAAGACATAGTCACCAAACTCTGAATCAGTCAGTATATAATTTTCTACTATTCCAAAATCCCCTTCCTGAGCTCTGTTCCACACAACTCCAAACATATCCTTGAATCGTTTTGAACCAAGTTCGGTAAAGCTCTCATTTCTTTCCTGGACTAAATGAGATCCGGTCTTTTCATAGAAATTTTCATCTTTGTAGTACTCAACGAGGCGACTATAAACATCCTCGGTCAAATCCAAATTATATGGTAAAATGTCGGTTTTCTCATGGCATAGAGCCTTTATGACCCTGTCTCTGTAATTCATCGCATTATCCTCCAAATTTGTACTTTTTAAGTTTATTATACTTTGAAGGTAATTTGTTTGAATGGACAAAAATGCTTTCATTAGCACAGCTATGCTTTTTTCTTAGACGAGATTCTATATTCAGACGCAGAGACACCCGTTATCTTTTTGAATATTCTGGAGAAATAGTTTGGGTCACTAAATCCAAGAAGTTCGGATACTTTACTTACGGATATCTCGGTTTTTTCTAAATACTCGATCGCTTTTTGAATTTTTTTATCCTGTATATATCTGGTCAGACTTTTATTATACTCCTGCTTAATCAGGTGGCTAAGATGGGATTTGCTGATATTTAGACTTTGACTTATTAAGGAAATTGTTATGCTTTGATTTAGATTTTCCTCAACATAGTTTTCAATTTTTTTTATAGTAGTAGGTGCTTGTATTTTTATAAATTTTGACAGATAAATAAATTTTGCGCTTTGATCCATTATTCTGGCAGCTGCATATAGTTTCTCCCATTGGACATATGAAAGCTTAAAAAAGGCTTCTTTTAGGCTATGAAAATCAACATCATAGTCCTTGCATTTTAAGTATACTTTTTCCCAAAGGTTTTGATCGGGTAGCTGTTTTAACGTCTGTCCCAGCATAAGATATCCCAGAATTTTATTTTCAACGATAATTGGAGTAACACCCTCTGTCAGTCCTGCGTGGCATTCGTAAAGATATAAACCTCCTTGTTTAACAGCTGACTCAAATGCATATTTATCACAATTCCTACACTGTTGTTCAGCACTTTTATCCATGCGCAGGACCGAACAAAAGCTGCAACTGTCTTTTGGGACAGCTATAGATTCTTGCAGATTGTGACTGTAAAATGCAATTCTTACGCCTGTAATGGTATTAAAATCATTTAGCAGTAGTTCTATACTTTTTTTATCCAGCGTAATACCGAACACCTCTATCACTCCTTCCCTTTATTATCATATAATAAAGATATCGAAAAAGCTATTCGGATAAAAATTTGTTTCGTAATAAAATAATAGGGTAAATATATATCTGTTGCCGGAAAACACTACGGCAGAAAACAATCATTATGAATATTAAATATATAAACATTTCAGGAGGATTTAGGATTATGAAGAAATTTATTTGTTCAGTTTGTGGTTACGTACATTATGGGGCTGAAGCTCCAGAGAATTGCCCTCAGTGCAAAGCACCAAAGGAGAAATTTATTGAACAGACAGAGACTTCAGCAGCATGGGCTGATGAACATAGAATAGGTGTTGCACAGGGAGTTGACGCTGAAATTTTGGAAGGCTTGAGAGCAAACTTTATGGGTGAGTGTACTGAGGTTGGTATGTATCTCGCTATGGCAAGACAGGCTGAGCGTGAAGGTTATCCGGAAATCGGTGCTTTTTACAAGCTGGCTGCCTGGGAAGAAGCTGAACATGCCGCAAAATTTGCTGAATTACTCGGTGAAGTTGTCCATGCTGATACAAAGAAGAATCTCCAGTTGAGAGCTGAAGCAGAAGCTGGTGCATGCAAGGGTAAGAAGGATTTAGCTACAAAGGCTAAACAGCTTAATTTGGATGCTATCCATGATACAGTTCATGAAATGTG
>CAYQCA010000113.1:0-2399 GCA_964415835.1 uncultured Clostridium sp.
ACTCCGGTTTATATATTCAAGTGGAAGACAACGGGAACGGTTTAAGTGATGAGGAACTGTTAAAATTGATATCAGTAATGAATAGCGAAGATGGTCAAATTGAAAACACTGGGATCATTAATATTCATAAGCGACTGCGAATTAAATTTGGCTATGAGAGCGGTCTAACCCTTGAAAAAAGTGAGTGTGGTGGTTTGATAACCAGGATTTTCATCAAACTTTAAGGAGGAGTGAAGCAATGTATAGGTTATTAATTGTTGATGATGAACCACACGTGGCTGACAGTTTGTACAATCTGTTCAGCAGCGCGGAGCATCTGTCGCTGGATGTTTATAAAGCCTATTCTTCCAAGTCAGCTTTAGACTGGATGAACCGGACAAGAATTGACATTGTGCTTACAGATATACAAATGCCAAAAATGAATGGTATAGAAATGATGAAAGTCATACGAACAAAATGGCCAGAGTGCAAGATCATCTTCCTGACAGGCTATAATGAATTTGAGTATGCATACGATGCAATCCAGAACGAAATCTCCGGATATATTTTAAAAACAGAAAGCAACCAGGAGATACTGAAGATCGTAGAAAAGGTCATGGATCAAATAGATGAAAGCCACCAGATTGAAGCCCTTGTTAGCCAAAGTAGGAATCAGATTCAGCAGGCATTGTCGCTGATGAAAAAGGAATTTGCCAATGAATTAGTGGAAGGTTTATACACCAGTAACTGTGACATCCAGTTGCAATTGGACAGATTGAATATTCCAATATCAGCTTCACGGCCATTCATTCTGTTGTTGGGGAGAGTTGACAGCTTATCCGGCAAGGCCTTACCTGGTAGAAAAAACGAGATCTTTTTTCTTGTAAATGCTGCCATGGAAAGGTTTATTTGCAGTTCAATGGAATATTTATTTACACCCTTGGAAAGCCATAACTTGCTATGGCTTTTTCAACCGATGAAAAAACTGGAGCAGGAGAGTTCCGAAGCCTCAGACCCATTCTTTTGGGATCAGGCCACAGTATTTATAAGGGATACTCTTGAAATTGTCCAGATCTCTGTCAGAGAATCCTTAAACCAGACTGTCTCCTTTGTCGTTTCCAGCGAACCTGTTTATTGGGAAAACATATCTGCGAAATATGGCCTCCTAGATGGTATACTTGATATGTGCAACGATACTGAAGTACTTCTTACGGATAAGAGCTTCAAATATATTTATTTCCAATCAGATCCACAGGAAAGTCTCGCCGTTGGCAACCTGTACCGTAAGCTGAGCGGATCTGAAAAATTGGAGAATTTTCTTGAAAGAGGTCAGAGCGAGGAGTTTCTCACACTACTTGAGGAAGCTAAAAATTGCCTTAAGACGATAAGAAGCTTAAACTATAACCCTGCTATTGAAATATATTATTGTATCGCTTTGAAACTATTATCATATATCAATCGACAAAATCTTACAGAGTGTATATTCTCAAGTGTCGCTTTAAACAAACTCATGAGGCTCGAAGAGCATCAATCCTGGGATGATGCCTTTAATTATCTATACCAGATTGCAGAAGCTATTTTTGAAATTCATTTTGGACATATCAACGAAATGGAAGAAGATGTTATCTGGCGATTAAAACAGTATATTGAAAAACATCTCAACGAAGATTTGTCACGAGTTCACCTCGCTGAAATCGTATATTTCAATCCATCCTATCTTTCTCGTTTTTTTAAACAGAGAACAGGTATCAATCTGACAGATTATATTTTTAATGTAAAAATAGACAAGGCAAAAAAACTGCTTGGAGATAAGCATGTTAAAATTCATGAAGCCGCTGCTGCGGTTGGCTTTGAATCCTCAACCTATTTTGCCAGATTCTTTCGCAGGATGACCGGACTCAATCCACAGGAATATAGAGATAAAGTTTTAACATGTAACGAAATGTAGGTAATGTAACAAGATTAATCTGGATAAACTCACCGTTTCTTATTAATATAAAAATATAGAGGCCTCTAAAATTTGAAAATATGAGGAGGATTATAATGAAATATTTCAGAATTACCAGAGTTTTGTCAATCCTGTTGGTACTTATGATGGTTTTTTCTTCGGTTGGTTGCGGGAATGATTCCCAAAATGAAACAAAGGCAACAGATGCGGGGAAAACTACTGAAACTGCGGCATCCTCCCAAGATGCCAAAACAATTGATCCGTTGGGCAAGTATGATCCTGCAATAGAACTCACAACAATCAGGAAAGACCTTGGAACCAACTATAAATATGACCAAGGTGAAAGCATTGACAATAATGTTTGGTATACAGGGTATAAAGAAACACTTGGAATCAACCTGAAGAACTTGTGGGTAGTTGCTGACGATCAATACAACCAAAAATTTAGTGTTGCAGTCGCTGCCGGTGATTT
>CAYQCA010000113.1:2499-12265 GCA_964415835.1 uncultured Clostridium sp.
GATGGCAACGGTAAGAAGGATACCTATGGTCTGGCTGCATGCAAGGGCTTTGTAAATACTTCAAATGCCGCCAGTGGATATGGACCCGGCATAAAAGGCTGGGCTGATATCTCCGGATTTTTCTATAGTTACCATGCATATCCTGACGGATGGATAAAGGATGCTGCGGGTAATCTTGCATATGGCACTATACAGCCGGAAATGAAAGCTCCTCTCATGAAACTTCAGGAAATGTATAAAGCAGGTCTAATTGACCCTGAGTTTGCAGTCAAAGATGACACCAAAGTAGGAGAAGATGCAAACGCGGGGAAAGTTGGTATCGCTTTCGGACAAAACTGGAATTCGCTGTGGCCGCTTCAAACAAGCAAAGATAATGACCCCACAGTGGATTGGGTTGCGATACCAATGGTTTCTATAGATAACATGCCGGCATTGCCTCTCGTCACTTCACCTATTTATAAATGGCATGTGGTAAACAAAAAATGCAAGAATCCTGAAGCCCTTGTAAAGATGACAAATTTGTGGGTCGACAAGAACTATGGTTCTAATCCTGAGACAACTAAATATACAAGCTCTCCCGAAGGCAAGGAGATATTCAAGATGGCTCTGTTCCATATTTGGCCGCCGACAAAGAATAATGTGGATTCTATTGCGGTAAATGATGCAATTACCACCAAAGATGCCTCCAAGCTGGATTCAACTCAAAAAAATTATTACGACAATACAGTCAAATATCTTAACGGGGATGTAAAAGGCTGGCCTTTGGCTGCTGTGTTCGGACCTGGTGGTTCTCAGACCATCTGTATTGCAGCTGACAAAGGAAAGTCATGGGTTGTCAGCGAGTTCTTCGGTTCTCCGACGCAGACCCAGATTGACAGGGATGCGACCCTTAAAAAAATGCGTGATGAAACCTTTACACAAATTATTATGGGGAAAGCTTCCATAGACGAATTCGATAAGTTTGTACAACAGTGGAAAAAGCTTGGTGGTGACCAGATTACAAAAGAAATCAATGAATGGTATCAAGCAAAAAAATAATTGAATGAGTTAATCATAATGAGAGGGTTGCACAAAGAAGTTCAAAATAACCCTCTCTATGATGCAGAAATTTAGGCTGTAAATATTAAGCTTATAAATGGAGTGACTAAAAATGCATGTTCTAAAAGCAAATAAAGCAAAAATTGCAAGACAGCTGCCTTTGCATCTGATGATGCTCCCTGGAATTATCATATTGCTTATATACAGTTATGGTCCGATGCTGGGTATAATTATGGCATTTGAAAGATACAGCGTGGCTAAAGGCTTTTTTCGTTCTCCCTGGGTGGGACTTGAGAATTTCAGATTCATTTTGCAGATTCCAGACGTTTATCAGGTACTCTGGAATACGTTTTTTATTTCTTTCATGAAGATTATTGCAGGTCTGTTAGTACCCATCCTGATTGCCCTTTTACTAAATGAAATTCAAAACCGGTTTTTCAAGAGAAGCGTGCAAACCATAATATATCTTCCATATTTCCTTTCCTGGGTCATCCTTGCAGGAATTATGATTGACATCCTGTCGCCATCTAACGGCATAGTTAATGAAGCTATTGGTTTGCTTGGTTTTAAACCTGTTTTTTTCCTCGGTAACGCAAAAATCTTTCCTTATGTGCTGGTCATCTCGCATATTTGGAAGGAGGCTGGTTTTGCAACAATTATATACCTCGCTGCATTGACTAGTATTGACCCAACGTTATATGAAGCAGCAATAGCAGACGGTGCAAATCGTTGGAGGCAAACCTGGCATATCACATTACCCGGGCTAAGACCTATGGTGGTTCTTATGGCGGTTCTCAGCTTGGGCAATATACTAAATGCAGGCTTCGATCAAGTTTTCAACTTGTACAATCCAATAGTTTACAGTACTGGAGATATCCTTGACACCTTTGTTTATAGAATGGGACTTATTGATTATCAATACAGCTATGCGACAGCTGTTGGGCTTTTTAAATCTTTAGTTTCTTTTATAATGGTCACATTATCGTATAAACTGGCCTATAAATTTGCTGGTTACCGTATATTTTAATGAAAAGAGAGGATAAAAATATGAAAAAAAAGAATAAAGCGAAATTTATTAGCATGATCTTAATATTGTTTTTTTTAACCAGTATAACTACTACTGCATATGCCGACGATTTCCTGATAGGGGCCTTCTGGCTACCTACCTGGTCTTATACAAATAGTACTCAATATGATTACCTGATGGATGCAAATATAAATTACATTGAAAATGTACCGGTGAGTGACCTTAATACAGTTCAAAGAAACAATACAATATTGAATTTATGCAGTACCCGGGGTATCAAAATGCAAGTAGCCGATTCACGGTTCACAAATCTGGATACTGCTACGGATGCTCAAATCGATGCAATTGCAAATGACTATAAAGACAATCCAGCACTAGGTGGGTATTATGTTTTAGACGAGCCGAATGTATCAAAATTTACAGGGCTTGCGCATGCCTATAACAGGTTTCTGTACAATAGTCCTAATTCTATTCCATATGTCAATTTATTTCCGACTTATGCATATAACGAAGCAACCGGAGCTTTGCCAGTACTATCGATATCTCAACAAACAGGCGGCTCAGGATATACTGTTACAAGCACAAATCCGCTGGGACAAACCTTTACTACCCCCTCAGACTGCTATTTCATTGATTCTATTCAATTAAATCTAGATAACAGTCAATGGAGCACAGACGAACAGCTAACGCTGACATTATGGGATTCTCCTTCTAAAGCCCTACAAATTGCAGCTTATCAACTATCAGGAACCAATAACGGCTATTACCCGAATTTTTATTTAAACACTGGTGTGTCACCTAACTCCTCTTATTATTGGGAATTAACTCATAATGGTGGAGGAAATAATTCGGTCGGGTGGATTATCAGCTCACCCGGAAATTCTTATTCAGGTGGATCTGCTTATGAAAATGGTTCAGCACAATCGAATGATTTCTATTTTAAGCTATACAGAGGGCGTTCTTCAAAGGATAAGTCTGTTTCGCAGCTCAGCACCGGAGGTGGTTCCTTCGTTACATCGACCAGCACCTTGGGACAGACCTTTAAAACTCCTGGAAATCTTGAAAGAAGGCTACAGTTTGTTGAAATTTATCTGGATATAGCGCAATGGTCTTCAAACGAGTATTTAACACTGACTGTATATGATAGCCAGTCAAAAAATCAGATCCTTGGCAAAACAACCATGAATACCACAAACAACCGATATTTCCCTAGATTTTACGTCAATGCAAGTCTGCAGCCAAATACCAGTTATTACTGGGAACTTACCCACAATGGAGGAGGAGACAACTCTGTCGGATGGGTTTGCCAATCAACATCCAATGCCTATTCTGATGGAGCTGCGTATATTAATAATTCAGCGCAGACATTTGATTTTTATTTTAGAACAGTTTACATCAAACTATATCAGGATTATTTGGAAGAATGGGTAGATGCAGTTGGAGCCTCAAACCTTAAATATCTAGGTTATGGTTTCTATCCATATGAGGAAGGCCAAAGTGGTATAAAGCTCGACTATTTCCTTAATTTAGAATATGTTAGAGACATGGGGTTAAAAAAGAATGTAAAAACAGCATGCTATTTACAAGCTGTTGGTATTTCTGACAAGATGAGGCGACCTAACCAGAATGAATTGAGGTATAATGTTTTCACATGTCTGGCATATGGAATCAAACAATTAAATTGGTTTACTTGGTGGACGCCAATCGGACAGAACGAAACCTTTACAACTTCCATAATTGACACAAGTGGTAATAAAACAGATCTTTATACACCGGTGCAAACCCTGAATAGCCAGGTAAAAGCCTGGGGTCCTACTCTAATGAGCTTGACATCACAGGCAGTATACCACTCGGGTGTATTGGAAACGGGTACATCCAGCGTTCCGAATAATTTCTGGTGGAAATCATCCAGCTCTAATGACAATATTATCATTTCATATTTTAAAAATTCAAGCAATAGAAAGTACATCATGGTTGTTAATAGAGATCTGGTAAATACAAATAACTATACCTTTAATATTAGTCCCAAACCAACAGCAATAACAGAAATATCCAAATCAACCGGACAGGAGATAAATACAAGCTATAATTCATCAACCGGTGCTCTAACTGTTACTTCTATGGCTCCCGGTGAGGGAAGATTATATGCACTTCCTAGTGGATATTAGTTTACTGCTTCGAGTGAATCAGCATGATTGAGAGGTGTATCACCCTATGAATTTTACAAAAAATAAAACAGACCCCCTGCACCTGCAGGGTAAATTACTTATAAAACAGGAAGGACAAAATTTAAAAATAGGAATATCCTTCAGCAGAAGAGTGTTCCTCATTTTCGATGCAGCTATATTAGTTCTACTTGTTGTTCTTTGCCTATTACCTTTAATCCATGTGATGGCGGTATCTTTCAGCAGTAACTCTGCTGCGGCAGCAGGACTGGTTACCTTGTGGCCGATAGACTTTACGTTTAAGTCATATGCATATGTACTTAAAAAGCATGAATTTTGGGAGGCGTTATTGGTATCTTTTCAAAGAGTCCTTCTGGGTATGCCAATCAATATGCTGCTCACTGTACTCATTGCTTATCCTCTTTCGAAGGATGAAAAGACATTAGCCTTCCGAAAATTTTATACCTGGTTTTTCATGATTACAATACTTTTTTCGGGAGGTTTGATACCCTGGTATATGGTGATTAAAACGACAGGTATAATTGGATCAATATGGGCACTCGTCCTTCCGGGTGCCGTTCAGGTATTTAATATAATAATCCTCCTCAATTTCTTCAGAGGACTACCCAGGGAAATTGAAGAGGCTGCCTTTATTGATGGAGCCAGCCACTGGAATTCGTTGTGGTTAATATATATTCCGCTTTCTGTACCGGCTTTGGCCACCCTGACCTTATTCAGTGCAGTTACCCATTGGAACAGCTGGTTTGATGGCATCATACTTATGAGCAGGCCCGAACGCTATCCGTTGCAAAGCTATCTTCAGACTGTTATAGTTAATGCGGGACTGAAAACTATGGTTACGTTACAAGAAGCACAAGATCTTCTTGATGTATCGGATAAGACCAATAAGGCTGCACAAATTTTTATTGGCGCTTTCCCCATCTTGGCGATTTATCCGTTCCTGCAGAGGTATTTCATGACAGGAATTGTTCTTGGCAGTGTAAAGGGCTAGTACAGAAAAAATAGTTCCTTGTTTTTTCAACTCATAAACAAGCTTTCCCTGGGGTTATAGAACCAACTACTTACTATAGCACCAGGGAATTTTTTTGTGTAGGGTAGCTTTTACTCTTACTTATGTAAATAATTCCAGAGACCGTTCAACGTTACAATTGTCTGCTCATGAGTATATGGCGATTTTGGAGAGAAATTTAGAGTTGTTGCGCTAGTGCCTCTCATTACTCCAGCGTTGTAAATAGCATTAACCGAGTCTAGCGCCCAAGGGCTTAAGGATTGGGCGTCGTTCCATACTGCTGACTGAGTGTCAAAATTTGCACCAAGAGTTTTCAGCGTGTTCACTAGCATTGTAGCTGCTTGTTCCCTTGTAATAAGGCCGTCAGGGCTAAACAGCTTTTTGGCCGCATCAGTACCGGATGTAATACCCAGGGCTGCCGCCGCGCGTATTGCCTCGTCATCTGTATCGGCAAACATAAGAGGGTTGAGATTTCGCTCCTTCAAAACGGTCATGATTGGTTTATCGTAATACTTTTCAATAAAGTTTATTGCAGCACGGCAAAACTCTGCGCGCTTAGTTTCATCACGGTAATTCAGGTCTATTTCAGGTGTTATTAAGCCTTTTTTTGATGCCTCCATATATGCATCATGCGCCCATGAAGACGGCGTATCACCACCATAGGTGAGCGTGGCCTTTGGAAATTGTCGTATTGTTTGCACAATTGAATATTTGTTTGTCTTTTCGTCATAAAGAATCAAGCGGTCAATATTATGAGCGGTTAATGAATCAACCTTCTCTCCGGAAAAAATTTCAAAGACCATATTAACTCTATTTGGCTTTGATATGATATCATATTCGTGTGCGTAAGAGTGCAGCTTTGATTGGTACCTGTAAAAACTATAACTCGAAAATATTTCAGCTGACTCGTCTTCAAACGAAGCAGCATCAGGAAATAGTTCAAAAACATATTCGTTAACAAAATTCGCAAGCATATTAGAAGAAAATGAGAAAAGCTTATCCTCTTCCGTCTTACTCCCATATTTCTCTATTAATGTTAACGGAATTGTAAAGCCTTGCGCGCTGTTTATAGTATAGCAGGGAACATCATTTGTAATACCGACATGGGCAGCTAAAGCACCGCCCAAAGAATGTCCTGCTGTTATTAAGGGCTCCTCTTGCTTGTGTTTGTTGTAAAATTCCAACGCATGGCTGAACTGAGCATTAAGCTTGCCAAACCCCATTAACAAATCGGTCCTGAGACTTTGTCCCATGGATGGCTCCGTTCCCCGGTAAGCGATAATCCCCTGACCACTTTCATTTTTAAGGTACACAGCTGAAAACGATGAGCCTTCGTCATAGCGCACGAAATCGCCAACAACATATCCACCGATCACCGCGTTTATGAAATCCCGCATCGTGACATGACCGTATCCCTTAAACCGTGGCAAATCATTGTCTATGTCTTTCCACGAGAGGTTTTCTTGTAGGTTAAGTGTTTCCGATACAGTTTTCCCCTTTTCCAGCTTCTTAGAGTAGGCAAACATGCTTGCGGCAAAGCACTCCAAATCAGATGGCACAGAGTTAGCTTTTTCCCAAACGGCGTATAGAGTCACGACGGGTTTCTCCAAAACCGTTTCACCAATATACCATTTAGAATTATCCATATGTAAGGCGGAGGTACTGTTTAACCATACGGGCTTTGCATTTTTATTAATCGAATACCCCATAAAATTATAATGTTCTTGAGCGTTATTGGGGTATTCAGGAGTAATATTTGTTTTTCCGAAAGTTGTCATAATACTTTGTGGCAAACGGTCCCTATAGTTCGCCGGAGATTCTGCCCAAACCTTGGTAAACCCCCAATCGAGCTCAAAATTAAAGTTCATGTCAAAATTTAGATCAACAACTGAAAACACGTATTGGGAATCAAATTCACATATGAACCCTCCCAGATCCGAAGGCATTAAAGTATTAAGTCCACGTTCGTTCAATATTGCCACATTCTGATCCCACGGAATTCTCCATGAATTTGGCTCTTTAGTCTGCGAGTCCCATATGTTATTATTGGACGGAATAAAATAGAATTCATCACCTTCGACACCCGGTGTAGGTTCATGCATTATTCCGATGCTATTTCCGGAATAATCCCAGACCCATGTTCGAGTATTGCCACCCGAAAAAGCGCAAGCCCCTGTCCATCCAAGCGCAGAAAGACCCATCACCGCAGCCTGTTCCTCGTATGTTTCGAGTGTGACAAGATATCCCCCCATCGCCTCGCAAAGAGTTTTTGCCTGATACCAATTGAAATCCCCTGTAAAAGCCAAGTAAGTATGGCCATTGTAATACATGCTGTCTTTAGGAACTAAGCCGTCTATAAGATGTCCTGCCTTTTCGTTTTGCACACTCTCAGCGTTTATAGTTAAGGGAGCTAAATTTATAACGAACACTACTATAAGTACAACTGCAATAATTACTTTTTTCATCGAAGTGTTCCTCCTCAATAGTAAAACAACAACATTGTCTGCGTTACACTAAAAAAAGTGTAGCATGGTAAGGAAGTAAATTCAACGAAAATCTTACATGACTGTCTTTTGAATACGCCCAAAATGTATTACCCACAATTAACTTTTTCCTGGTAATCTAGCCTTGTTATAACGCCTAGATTCAAAATGAAATTTTTCGATTGTAGAAAAATTTCATTACTTCAGCAGCATTTAAACGAAGCAATGGTCACCAAGGGTGACCATTGCTTCGTTATATCAGGCAAAATGCAGAGCTCCACCTTCAACAGATAATGCAGCTTCATGAATAGATTCAGCAGTAGTTGGATGGGCATGTATTGTTTCTATTACCTGCTCTGCTGTCAAGCCATTCCTTATAGCAAGTGTTATCTCTGAGATTAAATCCGTTGCATGAGGTCCTATTATTGTCCCGCCAATAATCTTCCCCGATGTCTTTTCCTTAACTATCTTTACAAATCCTCTACCTTCACCCATGGTTAAGGCTTTCCCGTTAGCAGCAAACGGGAACTTTCCTACTTCAATATCTATATTGTTCTTTTTTGCCGCGTCTTCACCTGTTCCCACAGTTGCAATCTCAGGGTCTGTAAAAATTGCGCTCGGTACAACGTCATATTCCATATGCCTGTTTTGACCCATAATGTTTTTAACTGCTACAATACCCTGATGGGATGCAACATGTGCCAACTGGATTATGTTGGTTACATCTCCGATAGCAAATATATTTGGTATGTTGGTCTGCATTTTAGAATTTACTTTAATACCTTTTTTATTTTCATTCAGCTCCAGCCCAAGTTTTTCTGTGTCAATCCCCTCAAGATAAGGCATTCTACCGATACACATCAATACTTTATCTGAAGTAGAATACCGAGTTTTTCCGTCCTGGGTAAAGGAAACAATGCATCCTCCATCTTCACTTTCCATTATGGAATCTACCTTTGAACCAGTATACAGCTTTATGCCTCTTGATTTTGCAATTGCGCTTACTTCTTCAGTAACATCACTATCAAGCATTGCAAGTACAGTGTCAAGGTATTCTATAACCGTCACTTCAACCCCGAAGTTTGCAAAGACGAACGCCATCTCCATACCAATAACTCCCCCACCCACAACAACCAGCTTCTCAGGAAGTTTTTCCAAATCCAGTATTTCACGGCTTGACAGTACGTTTTTGGAATCGAATCCTGGAATAGGTACACTTGCAGATTTTGAACCCGTAGCAATAACTATATTTTTTGTCTTTACTGTAGCTTCTGACATCGAGCCTTTCACTATAACAGTTTCATTGTCTATGATAGTTCCTTCACCCTTTACCAGTTTTACCCCGTTTTTATCAAGCAGGTATTCAACTCCTTGGACTAACTGCTTTACAACATTGTTTTTTCTCATTATTACTTTTTTCATATCTACTGAAATGTTTTCAGCATGTAGCCCATATTCCTCAGCTTCACGCAGATTCCTGAAAACTTCTGATGATCTTACAATCGATTTTGTTGGAATACATCCCCAGTTCAGGCATGTCCCACCTAATGAATCCTTCTCAACAAGTGTTACTTTAGCACCAAGCTTCGCCGCCTGTATTGCAGCCACATATCCGCCCGGGCCTCCACCTACAATTGTTATATCGCACTCAATTTCCTCTTTTCTCGGTTTTATCAGTCCTGCGAAGTAATTAAACGAGGTCGCGTTGCTGCTCGTCACCTGCTGCTTTGCTTGGACTGACTGTATTTCACCATCAATTATGGCAACAATATCACCGATTTTAATTGTTGCCCCTTCTTCGATTCCAATACTCTTTACTATTCCCGAAGCATTAGATTCCACCTGCATATTTCCCTTGTTTGATTCAACTTCACAAATTATATCATTCGGCTTAATATTATCGCCTTGTTTTATATGAATCTTTCCTACTTTACCTTCTTTTGAATGTCCTGACAGTTTCTCCAGCTTTATTTCTATATCCATTGTACTACTCCTCTAAATATAAGTTAGGAGGCAGTTAAAC
>CAYQCA010000114.1:0-2137 GCA_964415835.1 uncultured Clostridium sp.
GCAAGCAGCATGGACAATAACTTAAAATTTTTTCTTCTCATACTTCTCCTCCTCACAAAATTTTTAAAGGGGAGGAGACTAAGCTCCGCCCCCTTTATTTGGAATTTATTTTTTCTTGTACCAATCGTTGACTTCCTTCTGGATTTCATCTCCGCCAAGCTTTTTCCATTGATCAACAATTTTATCAAAGTCTGACATAGGGAGCTGACCCATGATTAAGCTTAAGTAAGAGGTATCTAAATGTTTGTCCATCTCGGGTTGTTTCGTGGCCATTGCCGGTGTTGTTACATAAACCTCACCATATCTTTTCTCAGCTTTTTCAAATAAGTCATACATCCTGCCAACACCACCGTTTGGATCAAGTCTGCTGCTATACAGTCCCCATGAAACGGAATCCAGTTTGCCTTGCTTTTTTGCTAGATATGAACTCCAGGCTCCCCAGAATTCACTATTCTTTGGAGCTTCCTCTGGTGTTAGCGTGGTTTTTCCTTCTTTATCCGCTTTCTGAACAAACAGGTAATTTTTTATAAGGGTATCAGGAACCCATACACGGTACGGAAGCCAGTTGTTTACATAGCAGTTTGCTTCCAATTTCTCAGCGGCCGAAGCTTTTTCCTTAAATTCAGGAGTTCCTATCTTTTCTTCATATTTAGCTGTCCAGTTCATCATCTTAAAAATAGCCTCTGGATTTTTGCAATCTTTGCTTACTGCGGTGAAATCGCTAACTGGGTAGCGTGGAACCATAATTGTCGGAGTTTCACCATTTAATGTCAATGCCGGTCCAACAACCCAGTCTGCCTCAGGAAAATTCTTTTTATTGGAATTCAAAGGCCAGTTGGCTATCCACCACGAGCCGAACACGATGGCATACTTTCCAGCGACAATATCGGAAATCACAGGAGAATTTGCATCCCATGCGCTTTGAGCGGCAAAGTCTTTTTGGAAGTATCCTTTTTTATACCATTCATTTAATTTAGTTAGTGCCTGCTTGAACTCAGGCTGTATTGACGAGTTCTGCAATGTACCTGTTCCATCGTCAAACCAGCCTGTCTTATAGCTCTTGTATGCATGGAAAACAGGTGAGAAATCGGCTAAACCATTATCCAGATACCCCTTGGTTGCAGGGAATACAGGGTCTCCGGTTTTTCCGTTTCCGTCAATATCTAAGGTAAGCAGCTTATCACACAGTGCTTCAAATTCGGGAATTGTCTTTGGGAGCTGGTCAATACTGTTTATTCCGGCTTCCTTTAATTTATCCATACGGTAATAGGTCTGGCTGGTTCCACCACCTTGCCATCCGCTATAAGGAAGACCGTATAGCTTTCCATCTCTTTTGGCAACATCTATAACTTTGCCGTCATAGTTTATGATGGAATTTATTGTATTATTTGCATATTTACTATATGCATCGGTCAAATCAGCCAAGCCTCCCTGAGAGTACAAATCTTCAAATTGATTTGGCTTAAAAAACATTACATCCGGCAAGTTTCCGGCAGCAAGCTCTGCGCCAAATTTTGCCGAAAATTGATCATCATTTACTATCCAGCTATATTCAATTTCAATGTTTAAATCTTCCTTCAGTTTTTTCACTGAGGTTTGTGTTTCAGGTGTTAAACTATCAGGTGCATCAGGATTTTCCGGCTCGCGGTAACCCAAAACAACCTTAATCTTTACCGGCTCTGCATATTTTTCCTCCAGAAGCTCATCAGCGGTTTTGGCTTTTTCTGTTGAAACTGTTGATGAAACGGAGACAGAATTAGAAGAAGAGGTGTCAGTACTGCTTTCTGAACCTCCGCACCCTGCAAGCAATGATACACACATTGCTACGGTCAATAGGATTGCTAGAAACTTTCTCATATAATTCCTCCTAAAAAAAGATTTTTTTACGAACTGAGTATATATCTAAATATCAAAACAAACAGGATTCTATATCCTGAAAAAACGGTACAAAAGTATACTATTAAAAAAGGATGAGACAATCGTACCCTTTTAGTATACTTTTATACCGCGCGTAATTGCCGTTGCAGCTTTTCATTTTTTAGCGCTTTCTTTCAGACGTCGGTACTGTTTAGGGGTCTGGGCTGTACACTCGAAAAAAACACGCCTGAAATAGCGCTCATCCTCATAGCCTACCTGT
>CAYQCA010000114.1:2237-4740 GCA_964415835.1 uncultured Clostridium sp.
TGTACACTCGAAAAAAACACGCCTGAAATAGCGCTCATCCTCATAGCCTACCTGTTCGCCGACCCACCAAATAGGTTGTGATGTTTCCTTTAATAATTGTTTGGCTTTTTCTACCCTGAGGTTTTTCAAATAATTCACGAAAGTAAAGCCGGTAACCTTTTTGAATATATTTGAAAAATAACTTTTACTCATTTTAACAATGGCTAAAATTTCGCCCAAAGTTATTTCTTCTCTATAATGTTCATTGATATATAAAATTGCCTTTTGAATCATTATTTCATTGCTGTACTCTTCATTTAATTGCAGTTTTGTTTTAATAGTAGTTCTTATGTAATCTATCCACTTTTCCCACTCATACCACCAGTTAAAAGCTCCGATATCTTCAAAATAGCTGCTGAAGTCCTTTTGAAGATATGTAGCCCATTGGACATATAATTGATAACAAAATACTGAAAGCTTGTCTTTGCTTAGATTGAATGATTTAATTTCTCCTATGGACTTATAATAAACATCGTCACTAGTCACCCATTCCAAGCCTTTAAACAAATTGTTAGTTTTCTCTTTGAATGAATAAGCTTGAATTTCATTGGGAAAATCATTGCCATTCATCCGGTATCTTTTCTTCAATGGATCGAAGCTATAAAATAGGACAGTATTGATATAAGTGTATATTTTTTCTTTCAGTTCGACAGTCGTCAGGTTTTTAATACAATCAATATCAATAATGATAGTGTCATCATCCAAAACTCTTTCAAATATTATGTTATCACTCTCATATGATATCCAGAGTGTTTCGTCCAGCTTTAGAAAATTATAGTTCTCAAGCAGCTTCTCTTTACATTTTGTTATGCCTTTATGATTATAAATAATGGTGGCATTTTCATAGGAGGACAGACTTTCTCTGTTTAACCTGTGAATATACTTATGTGCATGGTGGAGCCGTTCGGAAAGGTATTGCATCAATTCATCTATATTCTCCTTCTCAATCTGGACTTTTGTAATATAATCGACAATCCCTACTCTTAAAGCATCCTGAATATAATCAAAATCTCTATGCATCGTAATAACTACTATCAATAAATTGGGAAAGCTTGTTTTTATCGTTTTCAAAAAGTCTATGCCCGACAATCCGGGCATGGATAAGTCAGTCAAGATTACATCTACCTGATTACTTGCTAAAAATTCCATTGCAGCTCTGCCATTTTCAGCTTCACCGATGATTTGCATACCGTACTTATTCCAATCAATGATATTAATGATACCTTTACGTACAAGCTTCTCATCATCAACTATCAAGGTTTTTAACATAATAATCTCCTTTCATAAATGGTATAGTTATCTCTACTTGATTCTCTCCATTATCTGAAGTTGTGACAAAGAATCCATACTGATCAGCAAAAGTGTTGTCCAACATCTTTATAACATATTGTAAACCTATTCCATTGCTTGAATTATCTTTTGCGGAATTTAATACCCTTTCAACTTGCGCAATGTCTATGGGGTTACCGTTGTTTATAACTTTTATTGATATATTCCCGTTTGTTAATAGAGATACGTCAATCCTAATCTCTCCACTGCCTTCGGTACCGTGTAAAATGGCATTTTCTACAATTGGCTGCAGAATAAAACGAGGCATTTCGGTTTCAAGCAGTGCATCGGGTAAATCACAATGTATACTGAAATTCAGGTTATACTTCAGAGACTGCAATGAAATATAATCCCTTATTGCCTGCAATTCACTTTTTAATGTGGTAACCTTATCCTTTTCCATATTGTACATCAGAAGCTTGTTCATTGAGGATATAAAACTCTCCACATCCTCATAACCCTTTTCGTGAACATACCATTTTAAGGTATCCAGGGTATTATGTATAAAATGAGGGTTGATTTTCTGAATAGTCTGCTTGACTTCCAGCTGTGACTTTTCTCGTTCCTCTTTTTTTACGGTTTGTATCAATGAAAGAATTCTATTTTTCATTTTAGAAAAATAGGCAAAGTTCTCATCCAATTCTCTTACATTTATCGTTTCAATCTGAGCCTGGATATCATCGGCTACAATACTCTTAAGGTTTCTTTCAAATTGCTTCAACGGTCTGTTGATCGAATTCCATAAGAAATATGATAAAAAAAGGCTTACAAAAATTGAAAAAATAACACTTATAACAAATCTAACTATCATATCATTCATATATTGATAGTAGGCGTTTTCGGGGACTAAAACAAGAAAATCCCATCCACCGCTGTTGATATCATACTTCCTGTACTCTTGGCCCTCAATTTTGACAAGGTTGTTATCCTGCCAGGTATAAAAATTATTTAACATAATTTCTTTACTGCTGTATATAACGTTTCCGCCATCTCCAATAATTGTATATACAGCTCCCAGCTTATCAAGAGTTTTGGCAGTAAAATCATTCATCTTTTTATATCCGGACTCGATGTAGATATATACGTCCTGATAACCCTGCTTCTGGATTTTTCTGACCAGGGATATCACTAAATA
>CAYQCA010000114.1:4840-12246 GCA_964415835.1 uncultured Clostridium sp.
AACATCCGACTCATCAAAATAGGTATATAAATCCTTACCGATTGTACCGCCGTCATATACTAATTGTTGGGACATGTACTTCATGCTCTCCATTTTTATATCAAGGCTGTTTTTTATTTGAAGGGTTTCATCATGTATTAAAGAATTAATATAAGTCTCATAAATGGAATAGACCTTTTGTCCTGTAACTATTCCCATAAATAAAATCGGTAATACTGAACTGAATACTAGAACAACACGCAATCTATGCTTAAGCGACTTTAAGAAATGAAAATGTTTTCTGCCTTTTAGCATTTTAACCTCCGATGTACGCATCAAGCGCATACGAAAATAGTTTTTGAAAGGACGCTTCAATGCTATTAGCATAATATTTTTATTTTTTATTGTCAACATTCGAAAAATATATCTGTCACAAAAGAGTTGAGAAAGACAAATCATTTTTTCTCAGCATCAGTTTTATTAACTTTATCAACGTTTGTCTGAATTCTAGGATTAACATACTTAATGTCCTGCTCGCTTATTGCTGTACAGGAGCCGAGTAGTATAGAACATAGAATCAGTAGTAAAATAAATAAATTTTTGAAAATTTTCATTTTATTTTATCCTCCCTAAAAGCAACCGGCGCATGAAAAATTTCTTTTTCGAAAAAGAATCGAATATATCTTTAAACCCCATGTATGAAAGTACAATCAGTATGGGATAAACAGGATAAATATATCTTGACTTTATCTCCCATAAGAGATAAAACGCAATAAAACCAAGAATCACAAGTACTAGCAATAGTTCACCAAACTTATTGTTTCTTGCTTCAATAATAGTCCTTACCAAAATACAGCAATACATTAAGAAGTTCAAAATATACAAACCCCAAGTCATGCCTCGCTTATATATTGATCCTCTGCTGAACAGCTCTGTAAAAAATGTTTTATAGCAATAGCCGCCTAAAATATATTTCTTAAGTTCCGGTTTTGCTTTGGATGGATCTACGCCCAAACCATATCTTTCTACCTGATATGTCCCTTCGGTCCAGGTCCAAATGAGTTTTCTGTAATACATGACTATCAGTTGTCTATATGTTGCATTTCCCAACTTATTTTTAATTTCTTCTTTAAATAATTGTGCACTCATTTCTTTATTAAATTGCCCTTTATACCAATAAATTTTATAACTTTCATAATTATCCCAAAAACCAAACCTATCAATATTCAATCCCATATTAAGCCACATATGGACTGGTGCCGAATTTTTACCTAGCGGTTCACTAATAAGGTTTTTTGACTTTAATACTGCATTCTGAGTCCAGCCCGGAACTGATATCATTAATAAAATAATACAAATAGAGAGTATTACCCTCCGAATTCCAAGTTTGTTGGCATTTAGCAAAAAGTAAATAATAAAAGCTATCAAAATAATAAGCCCAAGACTTCTGAAATAGTTTCCTATTGCCAGAAGGATTGAAGATATCACTATATATCTAATATGACCTTCTTTTACAAATTTGATTGAAAAATATATGGCAGATGTAAAAAATGCAGTAGCAATTGAATCGTTGTAAATAAAATTGCTCATAAACAATGACGGCAAATATGTTGCTCCGAAAACTAAGACCCCGTAGTCATTTTCCTTTGATTTATAATTTATCTCTTTATATATTAAATAAATCATTAAGCTTGTTACAAGTGAAAAAAAGATATTGAAAAGCTTTATAATCAAATAATTATCAGGAAATAAAGCCAATAAAGTCTTTAAATATATTACTGTTGACAAATTAAAAGGAAACATATGGATATAGCCTGGGGCACTAAGAGAAGAGTAATCATTTTTGTATAGCATATCCAGAGCAATAGTCAGTACTATTTTGGAATCGTCTGTAGGAAGCCGAGCAAATGAAAAAATAATAACAACTTGTAAAACAAATGATATAAATAGAACTGTTGGCACGACTACACTTTTTTTAAACTTATTTAGTTTTAAGCATACTCTATATAATATTAAGCTTAACATAGTTGTTAAAAATATCGATAAAATAAAAGTACCAAATCTTTGTTTAACCAGTACAGGTGTATCTCCATAATATAAATAGTTATACTTTGCTCTTATAAAAAAGGATGATACTATAAAGAGAGTTAAAAACAAAGTAAAAATAACATAAATTATTTTCTTGCCTAATCGCTGCATATAAGCTTTCCTCTTCCTAAAGAGCCTGTTTAAGTGAAAATCGACAATAATAATTTGTGTTATAATAAATTATGTATTCATTTAAAAATATGGAAAGCAGGGATTAACCCTGCTAATTTATCTTCATTATTATATTCATTAATTGCGGCAAAAGTTTTAATAGCACTTCCAGATCATTATCCTCGAGTACTGCTATTTTTTCAGACAGTATTTCCTTCATTTTTTTCTCTTTTTTGCTTAAAAACTCATAAGCTTGATTTGTAGCCTCCACCATTATTTGCCGCCTGTCATCAGGATTTTCATACCTGTTTACAAAACCTTCCGCTATTAGATTATCAATTATTGGAGTCATATTAGGTTTGGAAATCTGAAGCTCATTGGCAACTTTAGATACGGGACAAGGACCCGATCTAACCAAACGAAAAATCACCTTCATGTTTGAAGGAGGTATGGGCATACCTTTCAACATTTCTGTAGGATTAAATATTTTACCGTGAATATAAAAAACAAGCGAATACAAATCGTTTGAAATAGTGTTTAGCTCACTTTTTGTTACCATTTTGAGACTCCTTTGTTTATCGTGTAAGACATATATATAGCTAAATTCGTATAATTATCGGTAAATTTATTATATCCTAAATAAAATAATTATACAATCAAAATTATTATTGACTTATAATAGTTATATAAATATAATTAATTAAGCAATATTTTATTAAGAGAAATAATAAACTACTTATGTATATTATGGGGATTATTTTAGAAAGGGGTAATATATGCTTAAAATATTAAAACACCTTAAACCGCATATAGTGGCAATAATAGCAATAGTTGCATTTTTGCTTGTTCAGGCTGTTTGTGATCTCTCGCTTCCCGATTACATGTCCGACATTGTAAATGTGGGGATTCAACAGGGTGGGATAAAGAACGCGGTTCCTGATGCTATAAGAAAAAGTGAAATGGACAAAATCACTTTATTTTTAAGTGAAGAGGATAAGGCGCAGGTACTAAACAATTACATTCTTTTAGAGAAAGATAAGCTGTCCCAAAGTGATCTGAACAAATATTCAAAGGACTATCCTGAAATAAAAAACAATGATACTTATCTGTTGAATACAAATGATCAGACAGTTATTGATGAACTGAATTCTGTACTGGGAAAACCAATTATGATTACACTGTCAATTGAGAAAGCCCAGAAGAATCCTGCAGGTTCAAAAGAACTAATGGCTGCTTTCCCGCAAATGTCTAATTTGCCTGAGGGTACAGATTTGTTTAAGGTTTTCTCCCAGATGCCTAAAGAACAATTAAAGGGAGTGGAGACTGCAATAGATCAGAAGTTTGCCGAAATGCCAGAAAGTATAATAACACAGGGCGCGGCATCTTATGTACATGATGAGTATGAAGCACTTGGCAGCGATACAGATAAACTTCAGACAAAATATATTTTAATTGCCGGATTGCTTATGCTGTTGGTAGCACTGCTCAGCATGGCGGCTTCTGTAGTTGTAGGCTTCCTTGCAGCACGGGTTTCAGCAGGACTTGGAAGAAGCCTCAGAAAAAATGTATTTGAGAACGTTGTCGGATTTTCGAATACAGAATTTGATAAGTTTTCTACATCCTCGCTTATTACCAGAAGCACTAATGACATTCAACAGGTGCAGATGTTTATGGTAATGTTCCTGAGAATAGTTTTTTATGCACCTATATTAGGCATTGGCGGTGTAATAAAAGTTGTTAACACCGATACCTCAATGTCCTGGGTTCTGGCGGTAGCAGTGGCGGCTATCATGTCTCTGGTGCTGGTGCTGTTTGCTGTGGCAATGCCAAAGTTCAAAAGTATGCAGAAGCTTGTTGACAGGCTGAACCTGGTAACCCGTGAATCTCTAATGGGTATGCTTGTTATCCGTGCCTTCAGCAATCAAAAGAGCGAGGAGCAGAAGTTTGAGAAAGCCAACAGGGATTTCACAAACACAAATCTTTTTGTAAGCAGGGTTATGGCTATAATGATGCCTGTGATGATGCTCATAATGAACGGTGTCACACTGCTGATAGTTTGGGTGGGTGCTCACCAGATTGATCTGGGTAAAATGCAGGTTGGTAATATGATGGCCTTTATCCAGTATACAATGCAGATTATAATGTCCTTCCTTATGATTTCTATGGTTTCAATAATATTACCGCGTGCGTCTGTTTCAATAACACGTATTGCCGAAATTATAAAAACAAACAGTATAATAGAAGACCCTGAGATGCCGAAAGCATTTGACAAAGGGCTCAAAGGGACTGTTGAATTCAAAAATGTTTCATTCCGGTACCCCAATGCAGAGGATGATGTTCTATCAAATATTAATTTCACTGCGAGAGCCGGTCAGACAACTGCCTTTATCGGCAGTACCGGAAGTGGAAAGTCTACATTGATAA
Organism: uncultured Clostridium sp.; assembly: GCA_964415835.1. Classification (GTDB taxonomy): domain Bacteria; phylum Bacillota; class Clostridia; order Acetivibrionales; family DSM-1351; genus Ruminiclostridium. The sequence continues at coordinate 9,443 of CAYQCA010000114.1, forward strand.
ACCTTATCCCTCGTTTCTATGATGTAACAAAAGGTCATATTCTTGTAGACGGCGTGGATATCAGAGATGTTGCACAGTATGATTTAAGAGAAAAAATAGGTTATGTACCTCAAAAAGGAGTTCTGTTTTCCGGAACTATTGAGAGCAATCTGAAATATGGATATCAGGCTGCGACTGAACAAGACTTGCAAAACGCAGCCGAAATTGCTCAGGCCATGGAATTTATATCTGAAAAAGAAGATGGATTTAAAACAGAAATATCGGAAGGCGGAACCAATGTTTCCGGAGGTCAGAAACAAAGATTGTCTATTGCCCGTGCTCTTGTAAAGAAGCCGGAAGTATTTATATTTGATGACAGCTTTTCAGCACTGGATTTCAAAACTGATGCGCAGCTGCGAAAGGCATTGAAGGCAAAAACAGAAGGCGCTACAGTATTGATTGTGGCTCAGCGCATAAGTACAGTAATGACTGCAGATCAGATTCTGGTACTGGATGAAGGAAAGGTTGTAGGTATCGGTACTCATAAGGAACTCATGGAGAACTGTGAGGTTTACCAGCAAATTGCGCTGTCACAGCTTTCAAAGGAGGAATTGGCATGAGCAAAATTTCAGATAACATGAAGCAAAGACGAGAGAGACGTGGACCTGGCGGACCTGGTGGACCTATGGGCGGTCCAATGGGTATGAAGATGGAGAAGGCCAAGGATTTTAAAGGTACGATGAAAAAGCTTCTTTCGTATATGAAACCCTATAGACTGCCCATAATAATAGTTTTTATATTTGCTATAGGCAGTGCTGCCTTCTCAATAGTTGGACCCAAAATACTTGGAAACGCTACTACAAAGCTCTTTGAAGGCCTGATCAGCAAGGTTAGCGGTGTGGAAGGCGCAGGCATTGATTTTGAATATATAGGCAACATTATACTGCTTTTACTTGGGTTATATGGAATAAGTGCGCTGTTTTCATTTGTTCAAGGCTATATAATGTCAGGTGTTGCTCAGAAAGTATCATATAAACTAAGAAAAGAACTGTCAGAAAAGATAAATAAATTACCGCTTAAATATTTTGACAAGATGACACATGGTGAAGTTCTGTCCAGAGTAACTAATGATGTGGACACTGTGAGCCAGACATTGAACCAGGTCTTGGCCCAGACTATATCTTCAATCACAATACTCATAGGTGTTCTGATAATGATGTTTTCAATAAGCTGGCTTATGACAGTAGCATCATTGGTAATTTTGCCCTTGTCAATGATTTTTATGATGCTGATTATAAAACAGTCGCAGAAATACTTTAAAACCCAGCAGGAGTATCTGGGCCATGTAAATGGTCATGTTGAAGAAATTTACGGCGGGCACAATATTATGAAAGCTTTCAACGGAGAGAAGAAAGCTGTTGAACAATTTGATGAGCTTAATGATACTCTATATAAAACTGCCTGGAAATCGCAATTTTTCTCAGGTATGATGATGCCTATAATGAGTTTTATCGGTAATATCGGCTTTGTATTAGTGTCCATCCTCGGTGGCTGGCTTGCTATAAAGAAAGCTATAGAGGTAGGGGATATACTGGCATTTGTACAGTATATAAGGACTTTTGGACAGCCAATAGCCCAGGCTGCACAGATTGCAAATGTACTACAGTCAACAGCTGCTGCTGCAGAGAGAGTTTTTGCATTCCTTGAAGAAGAAGAGGAAAAAGAGGATTTGCAGGATTCAGTCAGCACTGATACAGTTAAGGGCGAAGTAGAGTTCGCAAATGTTCATTTTGGTTATAATCCTGAACAGATAATCATAAAGGATTTCTCTGCAAAGATTAAGCAGGGGCAGAGAGTAGCTATTGTTGGCCCCACAGGTGCAGGTAAGACCACAATGGTAAAGCTGCTGATGCGTTTCTATGAATTGAACAGCGGTAATATTTTTATAGACGGACACAACAATACCAACTTTAAACGTAATGATCTAAGGGATATATTTGGTATGGTTCTTCAGGATACATGGCTATTTAATGGAACGATAATGGAAAATATCCGCTACGGCAGACTTGATGCAACTGACGAAGAGGTAATAAGGGCTGCAAAAGCGGCACATGCACACCACTTTATAAAAACCTTGCCGGATGGTTACAATATGGTACTTAATGAAGAGGCAAGCAATGTATCTCAAGGACAAAAACAGCTTTTGACTATTGCAAGAGCTATTTTATCAGACCCGAAGATACTTATTCTTGACGAGGCAACCAGTTCGGTAGATACCCGTACTGAAGTGCTTATTCAAAAGGCAATGGAAAACCTGATGCAGAACAGAACAAGCTTTATTATCGCACACAGACTTTCTACAATCAGAGATGCAGATTTGATACTGGTTATGAAGGATGGCGATATCGTAGAGCAGGGAACACATCTGGAACTTCTAACTTTGGATGGATTCTATGCGCAACTTTATAACAGTCAGTTTGAGAATGCAGCATCTTAATTTAGGTTTTTAATAAGCCTGGGTTCATAAGGAAATCTTTTGGTTGTAGAAAAATTTCCTTACCTCAGCGGCGTTTCAACGAGGCGGGAGACATTTTCTCGCCTCGTTATAAATTCAATATAGGGTCAGTGCATGTTTTATCTGTTAATGCTAAAGAAGTAATTTCTATTCGCATTACAGATAAAACAGGTACTGACTCTATTTGTGTATTAAAAAAACCTAAACATGAGCTGCATTAGTTTAAGTTCCATTACAAGAAGTGCTGCATTTAATTTAAATCAGTTTTACTTTTTTACGATACTCAGACGGCGGAATGCCATATTTATCT
>CAYQCA010000115.1:0-7756 GCA_964415835.1 uncultured Clostridium sp.
AATTCAAAAATGTTGTTAGTGAGTTTTTCTTTTGTATATATTATAGATTTTATAAAGAAAATGGAATAGTAAATATACCTTTATATAACCCGGATATACTTGCACAGATGGGGCTTCCTATTGATGCAGATGGTAATCAAATTAAGAAGAAATTCCGTGAGCTTGCGAAGAAATATCACCCTGATACCGGCGGTGACAATGTAAAGTTTATTGAGTTAATGGAGAATTACAGAAAACTTCTTGATTAATAACGAGGCAATTGATGACCCACCTATATAGCAGTTGGGCATCACACATTCTCATCAGGTTGACCCATGGATACAATTGATGCAGAAAATCTTGCTATATTGATGGCTCAACAAATGACGTTGGGCAGGTTGAGGTCGTAAAACATGCATCTGGAAAATAGACCTGTAGGATATGAGATAGTTTCCGTTACAGAAGAAACCGTACATTGCTAGGAAACAGGGAGTCCCAAAGGTAATAAAGTGTACTGGTATAACTTATTGCTACACGCGTAACAAAATATTTTAAAAACCTATTGACTCTTTAGTGAATGTGTATAATAATTATATTAAGAAATAAATGATTATATTTTTCTACAATCGAAAATTTTAATTTTGAATCTAGGCGTTATAAATTAGTAACAAAAGCAATAAACTAAAAAATTATTTACATCATAAAATATACTAGTTATTCACACTATTATTAACTTTCACTGCATATTACGCTATTAGCCCTACTACAGCCCGAGAAAGCTGAATTTGTTTTATTTTAACTTATTATTTTACATACTTTTTTATTCAACTCAATAATATATGATATAGCAACAAAAAAATTTTACTAAAATGTTACACGAGTAAACAGAGGTGCATATGGGGAGAGCAACGAGAGCTGACGTAGCTAGGCAAGCAGGAGTATCAACCGCTACAGTTTCATACGTTTTAAATAATTCCCGCAGTATTTCAGAGGATACGAGAATTAAAGTTCTGCAGGCCGTTGCGGAGCTGAATTACAAGCCTGATATGATTGCGCGCAGCATGGTCACAAGTAGAACCATGCAATTGGGAATAGTCTTGGAAAATATCGCAAATCCATTCTACAGCGACATTATAATCGGATTCGAAAATGCTGCCATAGAAAAGGGTTATTTCGTAAATATATGTACAGGGTATAAAAACCTGGATGATTATTTCGACAATTTTGTGTCAAGAAGGCTCGACGGCATTTTTATTGTCGCGATACCATATAAATTCCACATGGAGAAAGTATACAGGCTGGTAGATGAGGGAATAAAGGTCGTTATGAGTGCCAATGTAGAGGCTGATATCAAAAAAGTATCTTCGATAGAAAGTGACTACATAGAGGCGATGGATCAGGCGGTTGGATATCTTAATAGCCTTGGACACAACGAAATAGCATATCTGAGCGGATTGGGCAGAAATCTAAAATTTGACAAAAAAGTAGCCGGGTATCTTGCTGCAGTTGAAAAATATAAGCTTCCAGCGGGGGATTCGCTGCTTTTTGATGGCAGTGCCCCATATACCACCGATATTGCAGATGGCTATAATTTAGCATGTAAATTAATTGACTCAGGTAAGAAATTCACCGCTGCAATTTGCTTGAATGATTTGATGGCAATGGGGGCCATAAAGGCCTTTAAGGAAAAAGGCTATAGAGTGCCTGAAGATGTTTCGGTACTGGGCTTTGACGACATTCCGTACGCTGCGGCCTGGACACCTTCAATAACCACAATGGCGGTTCAGAAGTCCTTGTTTGGAGCAAAAGCTTTTGAACTATTGCAAACAAATATTTCAAAAGGAAATACCGGATTTTTTATGAACAAGTTACAGCTGATAAAGAGGGCCTCAACTGCTCAAATTTAGTATTTGATTGATTCAACCTATCGTTACACGTGTAGCAATGGGAATCATTTCAATAGTGTCAAACATTTAAAACGGAGTAGTTTTGCTGGCAGTAGTCCGCTGGCGGTGAGCATATTTTGTGAAAGGAGGAATTTTACTCTGTGCAAACCAGCGAAATTGAGATTAATGAAAGAAACTGTCGTTTCAGTGTATTGGCTCGCGTCAACAAGTCCAATTGAAAGACAGCTCTATCTTTTTATTTTAACTCATTTCAAATAGGATTACAAATTAAAAATTAATTAATGAAATGGGAGGATAATATTATTATGAAAAAGTTTTCAAAAGTAGGTTCTTTCATGCTAGCCGCTTCAATGCTCGTTACAGTAGCGCTTTCAGGATGTGGAGACAATAACAGTGCAGACAACAGTTCCACAGCAAATAGTACTTCTCAGGTTAGCACTTCAACATCAGCTCCTGTTGCTGATCCAAATGTAAAATGGGATACCAGCAAAAAGTCCAAAATTGTATTCTCAACAATTAAAAACTACTATACAACAGCGCTGCAGGAAGTAGCAAAAGATTATACTGATCTGCATCCAGAGACACAAGTTGAAATAGAAATAATTGGCGATAATGATACTTATCTACAGAATTTTAAAACAAAAATGACAGCAGATAAATCAACTGCTCCTGACATTATACATACAAATCTTCTCGGAGAAGATGAAGGTGCGCTGATTAACAAAGGATGGCTATTACCACTTGATGATCTGCTGAATGAGACTAATCAATACAATGACAACCAGTTAGTAAAGGATGCATTCAGTGATCCAACCTATCTTTCTATGGCTGTCAGCTCAGCAGGTAAGACCAGCCATCTTCCTTTTGACCTGGTTGGTGTAGGCGTATTTTATAATAAAACAATTTTTGATAAGGTTGGAGTAAAAGCACCTACGACATATGAAGAATGGGTAGAAGTATGTAAAAAATTATCAGATGCTGGTTACCAAACACCTATCGGTGCTACAGCATTTAATGTATGGATACAACAGAGCTTAGCAGACTGGGGCTACAGAAAGCATGCAACTGAGCTTGCTGTTCTTCCAGGTGACGCTAGATACGATGAGAAAACAATGGCTGACAATGCAAATATCAAATATGATGCTGCAAACCCAGCTTTTGATATGAAGCTTATTCTAGATGCGGAGAAGAGATTATCCTTTGCACTGAACCAGGATTATAACAATGCTATAAATAAGAAGATTTTTGAAACTTTCAAATCTGTTGCTCAATACTTCCCTGCCAACTGGCAGACTCCGGACGATGGTCAGGCATTTTCACAGTTTATGGCTCAGAAGACACCTATGATAATTTCAGGTAGTTGGGTGGTAGGCCAGACATTGGGTGAAATGAGTAAGCTGTCAGACGACAAGAAATTCCAATGGGGAACATTCCTTTTCCCTAAGTTCGGAACAGCAGATTCAAACTTTGAAGGTGATCCAAGAGGACTTTTGGTTGCTGGACATAAAATGGGTATAGCAGATAAGGGCGATGCTGATTTGGCTCTACGTGCTCAGGATTTCCTGAAGTATATGTACTCTCCGACAGTTGCCTCCAAAATATATGATACCACTATCAAAAACAATGAATATGTACAGGGTCCTTCACTCATAAAGGGTGTAACCTTGAGTGATGATATTAATGCATATCTGGATGGATTTAAAGTCAAGGGCAATATGAGAGCGGATTATGTTGATTTTGTAAACTATACTAATAAAAGTGACCAACCAAAAGCGGATGCTGATATTTCTTCATACATTAAAGGAAAAATAACTTTTGATCAGCTTGCTGAGAAGCTGAATGTATACAAGAAAAACAGAATTGAAGAGGATAAGAAAAATAATGGTTATGACTTGGATTCAAAAACTGCGGACCAGGCACCAACAAAATAATTAATTAAAAACTGAATAGAGCGGGAATTAAAACACCCGCTCTATTTTACTACTTTAGTTTAAGAAGGGATGTTTTCCGGATGAATAATAAAAGCATGAAAATAACACCCTATTTGTTTATATTGCCTTCTTTCATTCTGATTGCCATATTCTATTATTATGCATTTGGAAGTGCAGTTTATTTTTCGTTCACAGATTATAGAATGGGATATAAGACTAATATTATAGGTCTGGATAATTACATTCGATTGTTTTCGGATGAGGTATTTGCAAAGAGTGTAAGAAATTTAGTTATTTTTTTGTTTGCTGATGTATTTAAAAGTCTATTTTTTCCGTTGATGGCAGCTGAGCTGCTCTACTTTGTCAAAAACCGCAACTGCTCAGAAGCCTTTAAAAAAATGTTTGTTTTCCCTATGCTGGTACCGGGCTTGGTTGTCATACTGATGTGGGTTAACATATACAGCCCAAGCATGGGAATATTGAATTCATTTCTTGAATTAGTAGGTTTACAATCACTGACACATGACTGGCTTAATGAAGGTACAGCTTTAGGGGCCATTATATTTATGGGGTTCCCGTTTATAACAGGCTTGTATTTTCTCATTTTCCATGCAGCTCTCGGAACTATACCGGGTGAAATTGCAGAAGCTGCAGAGCTCGACGGCTGCAAGAGCTTCCAGGTGTTCCGCTATATACATATACCAGCTGTGCTCCCATATATCGGAATTTGTGCAACTCTATCCTTAATGGGCAGCATGCAGGATTACGTAAAAATACTGGTATCAAGTAAAGGAGGTCCGAATGGATTTGATACCTATGTACCATCACTTATGCTTTATAATTCCGCATTCAGGGATGGGGACATGGGATATGCTTCCAGTATCGGAATGGTGCTGTTTGTAGCAATTATGCTTGTTTCACTGGTAACATTTAAATTTACGAGAAATAGTGAAAATAATAAGTAGAAGGAGGGCTCTATCATGATAAATTACAAAATTGATCGTAGGAAATTGTCCATTGGGTACTGGGTAGCGAGAGTTCTCCTCGTCGGACTTGTGATAGTTACATTTATTCCGTTTATTTTGATGATTTTTATGTCAGTAAAGAGCAGTATTGATATTGCAGTAGATTTTTGGGCGCTTCCACGAAAACTGGAAATTGCAAATTATACAAAAGGATTTAGCTATCTAGTGAGGCCGGTAATAAATACACTTACAGTAGCGGCAATTACGCTGGTTGTGGAGCTGTTTCTGGTGGGTTTGAGTGCATATACCTTTGCCCGATATAAATTCAAAGGCAAGGAAGTATTATTTACAATGTTTATAGCAATTATGATGATTCCATATCCTATTCTATTGGTGCCAACTTTCTCAATAATTGTTAAAATGCATTTGCTCAATTCCTATCTTGCGTTGATTATTCCATATGTTGCGGGACAGCAGATCTTTGGTATTGTAATAGCCCGCTCATATTTTGCAGGGCTGCCGGAGGAGCTTTTTGAGTCGGCAAGGATAGAAGGTGCAGGAGAGCTTCGTACATTCTTTTCAATTGCGTTGCCTCTGGCAGTGCCCATTATGATTACAGTCGGAATTACCTCTCTGATTTCAATCTACAATGACTATATTTGGCCTGTACTTGTATTAAGCGGCCAATCCAAAAAGGTATTTACCCAGGCCCTGGTGGCAATGACCGCAGGACAGAGCTCAAATGCCGGACTTCAGGCGGCCGGTTATGTTATTGGTTCAATACCGCTGATACTGATTACAGCATCCTGCTTAAAGTATTATCTGCAGGGTATGCTGCAAGGTGCAATAAAGTCCTAATAATTTCCCGAAGAAGAGGTGTATACGGTTGGCTATTCTCAAACAGAGTTTGAAGACCGAATATCTGGCAATGGTCCGGAGACCATTGGAATATCACGGGTATTTCGGAGGATTTGATAGTGATGATGATCTAAGAGAAATGAAGCTGGATGGGGCGAACTGCCTCAGTCCAAATAACATAATTTACGTCCCGGATTCAGAAATGAAGGACAGGACGGATGTAAAATACTATGTTCCGGATAGTAAATTTGATGAAATCAGAAAGCACTATGAAAAGCTAAATGGCGAAATGAGTTTCAATATATGTCTGGGTGCATGGAACAACGGTCTGTTTCCATATTATGAAGACTGGTTTTATCAAAAATATCCTGATATTTGTATGAAAGATCAGAACGACCAGCTTATAATGGCTTCAATGTTCAATGACAGAAAACCATGGGTTAATATAGAGTCAAAACATCTCTACAATCAGCTGGAAAGTTTTTTGAAAGACATGACGGAAAAGCTGAAGGACCTGGATAAGCTTATTTATTGGGTAAATGGCGGAGAGATGCTCTATGCCTCCTATTGCTTTCCTGAACTTTTGACAGATTATTCGGAGCCGGCAAGGCTGCATTTCAAGGAATGGCTGAAAGAAAAGTACAATAATATAGAGATTTTAAACAAAAGATGGGGTAGCGAGTTTAGCAGCTTTGCAGAAGTTGAACCACCAAGAAAATGGACTGTTGATATCAGAACTCTTGACTGGCATCATTTCAGAATGCAGTCCATGGCTGAGTTCTTCTCTTTTAATTACAGATGTATCAGAGCGGTGGATAAAGACAGGCCCATATTCAATATTTTCCATGGCGATATATTCCACGACAATACATATGCTGAAATGGGTGAAAGTGTGCAGCTTATGGGAACAGCTACAGATGGGTATGCCACAAGCCAGATATTGTGCAATGCGCACAAACCAAATTTTAACTATTTGTATCTCCGTATGATGAGTAGCCTTGGTAAGCCTGTCACATGTCAGGCTTTGGCCAATGTAAGCTATGTAAAGGACAGCGTGACAAATGATTCCTTTATAGCGTGGGATGCCCGAAAGAGTATATATGAATGTCTTGGAATGGGCGCATGGCATGTAGGACTAGTCCAATGGAAGGGAAGCCTGCCTGACGGGGACTGGCAGATTTATGGAAAGGATGTTCAGAGAGAGGTAAAGAAAATATTCTCCGAAATTTCCAAAGCAGGTGATTATTTTGAATATATGTCCGCTATTGCTCCTGAGGTAGGCGTTTATGTCCCTGAAGCTCAATGGCTGCTAAAGGGCTGGTTAAAAGAGTGGGACCAGTTCGTGGAGCAAGCAATCAAGCATAATATCAATTACAGATATGTCTTTGACAAAGACATTAACGACAGAACGTTGAATACCTGGTGCAAATATTTAATTTGCTTTTGCACGACTGCTATCGAAAATGAAATGCTGGACTGCCTGGCGGAGTTTACCAAAGCTGGGGGAAGGCTTGTGATAATTCAAGAGGATACTGACAATTCTCAGTTCCTCATGGATAACTCAAAACTTGGCTTCTGCACTCAACCTCAATTTATGGAGGGACTTGAATACAGTGAGGAGCTTTTTGGAAGAGCGCAGGTGGGCAATAAATCCTTTGGTAAAGGTGAAGTATTGTATTACAAATCTATCTTGGAATGTGCAATGCTTGACAGGATTTTCTACTTCAGGCCAACTATGACAGATTTCTTCTTCAGGGATATGCTGAAGAATATCGAACAGCATGCCATTTTAAGGCCATTCAGGCAGACCGATGACAATGAAAATGTGCAGTTATTTACACTGACTGATGGGACAAATATTGGCCTGGTCATTATAAACAATAACACTGAAAGCTTGGAAATTCGACTTGCTGCTGATGAGAGAATTGCACTTGGAAGCTCAAGCTGGGGAAAAATCATTGATTTAATTGACAACAAGGAGATTCCATCAGAGTTATTAGAATTTGAGGTATTGGTTGAAGGAAAGTCAACAAAGCTTATATTCCTTGAAACCGAATGCTCGGTTAATTCAAATGTAGGCCAGATTAAGAGCAAGATAGATATACTGAAAAGCAAT
>CAYQCA010000115.1:7766-12216 GCA_964415835.1 uncultured Clostridium sp.
TAATGTATCGAATCGAAGTATGCTGAACTGTAAGGAAAATGCGATTCTATCCATGATAAGTAGCCTGGCCTATGTTAAGCAACAAGTGTCTGGAGATTTATTGCACATAGAGGTTGCAGATATAAACATGGAAAGGCTTAAAGCCAAAATACAGCTATCGGCTACTCAGTTTATGTGGTTCAGTGAACTTATTCAGGCAGAAGAGGGAACAGCAGTCATAGAGTACTTCGATAAAATACAAATTCGTTATTATGACCATCTGAAATGCGAATATGTATCTATTCCGGCAAGCAAAACAGATATGGACATACGCGTTTGGGGTGGGGAATTGTATGGGAAGGCACGAATTAATGCCCGTTAAATGATCAGCAAGGCGACAACAATTTGGAGGATGGTACTATCAGATGATTATAACTAATTTGCGGTGCGAATATATAATGAATCCCATAGGACTGGATGTCAGTAAGCCAAGATTAAGCTGGGTTCTGAAGTCGGAGGATAGATGCCAAAGCCAGACAGCGTACCAAGTGCTGGTTGCCAGCACTGAAGGATTACTTGACATGGATGAGGGGGACCTCTGGGACTCTGGAAAAGTATTCGAAAGCAGCAGTAATCAGATTGAATATGGTGGGCTTGAGCTTGGTGCCTGGATGAAGTGCTGGTGGAAGGTCAGGATATGGGATGGCCAGCGAATAGACATTGGATGGAGCCAAAAAGCATATTGGGAGATGGGCCCAATGTGTAATGAGGATTGGACTGCAAAGTGGATTGGTGTAGAGCCGGAGCTGCTGCATATCGATATTAATGCGCCTCAGTTGGTGGGATTACCTTCTCCATATTTGAGACATGAATTCAGAGTCGACAAGGCGATTGTCTCAGCTAGAATTTACGCTACAGCACTGGGAGTTTATGAATTATATCTCAATGGGGAAAGAGTAGGAAGTGAAGAGCTGACCCCTGGATGGACAGATTACAACAAGCGGATTCAATATCAGACTTATGATGTAACCAGCCAGCTTGTGAATGGGGGAAATGTAATTGGGGGAATTCTTGGAGATGGCTGGTATACCGGCAATATAGCAATTGCCGGCAGAAAGCAATATGGAGATTATCCATTGATGCTTTTGGCGCAAATGAGGATTCAGTATACTGATGGGGAAATAGAATACATTACATCAAACGGCTCATGGAAATGGGCTTCCGGGCCAATAAGGTACTCTGATATGCAGACAGGGGAGTACTATGACTCTTGTATGGAGCTGGGTGATTGGTGCAACTCCTCTTTTAATGCGGAAAAATGGCTTTATGTCAACGAATATAACAGAGCATATGATGCGCTCTGTGCTCAGATTGGACCCTGCGTCAGGGTGATGAAAGAGCTGAAGCCAGTAAATATAAGTATTTATGGCAATGCATTTATTTTTGACATGGGTCAAAATATGGTGGGAAGGGTTGTTCTAAAGGTAAAAGGTGAAGCAGGTACAAAAATAACTCTTCGATTTGGCGAGATGCTCAACAAGGATGGCAGCCTATATATTGAGAATCTCAGAACTGCAGCCCAAACTGACATATATATACTAAAAGGCCTCGGTGAAGAGTATTTTGAGCCCCATTTCACCTTTCATGGATTCAGATATGTTGAGCTTGTAGGATTTCCGGGAATACCTGACTTTGAAACTATCACAGGCAGAGTAATGTATTCTGCTCTGGATGAAACCATGGAATTTGAATGCTCAAATGAAATGATAAACAAGCTGAACAGTAACATTCAGTGGGGACAGCGCGGCAATTTTCTCAGTATTCCTACAGATTGTCCCCAGAGGGATGAGCGAATGGGCTGGACCGGAGATGGACAGATATTTGCCAGAACAGCATGCTTCAACATGAACAGTGCAGGCTTCTTCACCAAGTGGATGAAGGATGTGACAGATGCCCAGAAGGCTGACGGAAGCTTTACAGATGTGGCACCCTATGTGAGGACGGCGGATGGAGAGGGGCTGGTAGGTTCAGGGAATGCAGCATGGGGTGATGCAGGGATAATAGTACCCTGGACGCTGTACCTGTGCTATTCCGATACAAGAATTTTAGAAGAAAATTACGCTGCAATGTGCAGATATATTGAATATATGAAACAGAACAGCACTAATTTAATTAGACCTGACGTGGGATATGGAGACTGGCTTAGCATTGAAGCCGACACACCCAAGGATTTAATGAGTACTGCCTATTTTGCATATAGTACAATGCTGATGTCGAAAATAGCAAATATACTTGGAAAGACCCAAGACGTTCAGCAATTCATGAAATTATTCAATGAAATAAAGTCTGCCTTCAATAGAGAATTTGTTCTGGAGGATGCCATAATAAAGGGTGGAACTCAAACCTGTTACCTGCTGGCTCTCAGGATGGAGCTGCTGGATGAGGACAAAAAATACCTGGCTGCACAGAATCTTATAAAAAGTATAGAGGAAAAGGACTGGCATCTCTCAACAGGCTTTGTAGGTGTGAGCTATCTTCTTCCAGTACTTTCGGATTTTGGGTTTAATGATGTGGCTTACAGGCTCCTTTTGAATGAAACATATCCTTCCTGGCTCTATTCAATTAAGAATGGTGCCACCACCATATGGGAGCGATGGAATTCATATACCATAGAGGACGGCTTCGGAGATATTGGAATGAATTCCTTCAATCATTACTCGCTGGGTTCGGTGGGAGAATGGTTATACAGGTATGCAGCAGGTATAAATGTGGATGCTGAAAGTCCTGGATACAGGCATATAATAATAAGGCCGCACCCAGGTGGAAATATGAGGTTTATCAAAGTTAAATACAATACTATTGTGGGCGATATTGTGTGCAAATGGGAAATTGAAAAAGAGGCGTTTATACTTAATGTTGAAATTCCGGCAAATACAACTGCCACCCTATACCTGCCGCATGATAGAAAGTCGCAAATCACCGAAGGCGGCACAGATATCAGTAAAAAGAGCGAAATTCGATTCTCTGGAAATGAAAACGGCCGGGCAGTTGTGGATATAGGCTCGGGCAGATATGAATTCCGCTGTAATTTTGTATAGGAAAATAAAATAATGTGGTATAGACGATCAACTTCGAATTTTAACCAGGACCAGAAATATTTTGTTTATCAGGGGGCTACCTCTGCTTGTGTGAATACCCTTATTTCAGGGGTATTTATGTCAGGCTATATATTATGGCTTGGAGCGTCTGAGTCCATAACCGGACTAATAGCTGCGGTACCCATGCTTATGTCCATATTGAGAGTTCAGGTAAGCACCAATGGGATAACGTGGACGGATGTGGGCTATTCAACTTATGTAATTTGTGATACAGATACATATTACAAAGATGTTTTAGTCTTGAATACTCCAACAAGCGGAAGATATGTAAGACTGATCGCAGATACACTTTCAAGTGATAATTTCAATTATTATTTGCAAATTGCAGAATTGGCAATTGAAAAGAGATAGGAGGTGTTGGTGTGACAAAAGCTTCAAAAAAAAGTGTAGTAACTATTTTACTAAGCATCTGCTTGTTTTTAATGTCGTTGACTGGTCTGGGGTCAAGCCTTGAATGCTATGCGGCGGATACATATTTAAAAGCCCCAAGATACTCAGCAGTAGCGTCATCTACAACAAGCGGATTACCTTCAAGTAATGCAATCGATTCTCAAACAAGTACATTTTGGTCTAGCAGTGTTCGTACTGTTGAAGCCTATACAGAATGGAGTTATGTGGATTTAGGAGCGAATTATGATGTGGGAAGAGTCAGGCTGACTCCCAGAACCATCTCTGGTGCTGTATATTGCTTCCCAAAGGATTTCAGTATTCAATACAGTAAGGATGCAACAACGTGGACTAGTGTAGCTGGACAGTCGTATACTAACTATACCAATCCCACCAGCGGCGCAGAACAAGTATTCACTTTTGACTCTACCATATCTGCAAGGTACATAAGAATATATGTAACAAAGCTCAGGCTGGATAACTATAATAATTACTATTGCCAGATTGCTGAATTCAATACAGATTTTGTATCACCTACAATTACAACCTGTGACTTGTATGAAAATACAGGATTCACTTCTACAGCGGTTCAACTTACCGGGATCAATACAGCAGCGGAAAAATTCAATGCTGCGTCAAGCTTTAATGCAGTTGATATTAGATGTCCCAGCTGGTCAAATAATATCGGTAATTTAACCTTGAAGCTGTACAAGTGGAATACGAATTATAGTATTACAGTTGCAAGTACTCCATTAGCATCGCAGACTTATACAAATTATAGCGATAATGCCTGGCTGAAGTTGAGTTTTAGCACCTATGGTTCAGGAGATTATCTCTGGGAATTGAGCGCTCCGGTTGAAACTGTCGGTGTATGGAAGTGCGCACTCAGTAATCATTCCAATACCGCGTACTTGAATGGTGCAGTT
>CAYQCA010000116.1:0-10282 GCA_964415835.1 uncultured Clostridium sp.
ATAAAACATCTACTTGAAATAAATCCAGATTTGTGTAATATTGAAAATAACGAGTCACATTGAAAAGGACCCAATAAAATGATAGATTATAATCTCGGAAAACTTTTTGAATTCGGTAATTGCTTTATAACTAACCCGATTAAGTTAGGGTACATAAATATATACCAAATCGGCGAGCTGGGTTTGGAATGCGGAGGCTTCATTGATGAACATATTCAGATATGTCATGAAATAAGCTATATTGTTTCAGGCAATGGAATTTTTTATACGGATAATACTGCTATACCTGTATCTCAAGGAGATATCCATGTTATTTCGAAGGGTACTCCCCACAAGATTATATGCAATTCACCCCAAAGATTAAGATTCATATATTTAGGATTTGATTTCAACTCGGATTTTCCCGATAACGAGCTGAATGATGTCATGGAATTTTATATGAAAAGCCCGCTATCAACTACGCAGGATTTCGGAGAAGTAAGGTTTTTGCTGGACATGCTGATAAATGAATTATACGCTGAGCCTAAGCACAGTAAGGTAATAATTGAGTCTGTAATAAACCAGATTCTAATCTACATATACCGATTATTTTTATCATATAAGCCAAAACATTTTATTCCTAATGAAAACAAGAGCCTAATAGGTCAAACTGTTTATAGAATTATGAAGCATATAGATAATAATATATTTGAAATTAAGAGCATTAAAAGTATTGCTACCAGTCTTGTTTACAGCGAAAGCTATATTTCGCATTTGTTTAAAGAGAAGACCGGCATTACAATTCAGGAATATATACGTAACAAGAAAATAGAGGTTAGTCTTGATTTATTAAAGAGTCAAAAATATACCATAACAGAAATATCAAATCTTTTGAATTATGACACCCCCCAGTCTTTCAGCAAAACCTTTAAAAAATGCACCGGCTATTCGCCTACAAACTATAGGGATATAAACTTCAAGAAGCAATATGTTGATTAAGACATATTGCTTTATTAATGTTCCCTTATGGAACCGATACAGCAGATTTAGACACCTAGCATGTAAAATACGGACATTGAACTAAGAAAACGTATAAAATAGAATGAAAGTAATAATTTTTTTAGGAGGTTAACAATGAAGATAGCTGTTATAGGTTGCGGTAAAATTGCAAACAATGCCCATATACCTTCATACATGGAGAACAAAAAAGCAGAAATTAAGTATTTCTGTGATATTATCCCGGAAAGAGCAGAAACTGCGGTGGAAAAATACGGTTGTGGTCAGGCAATAAACGATTATAAAATTGCATTGAATGACCCTGAAATTGAAGCAATATCAGTATGTACACCTAATCACTGTCATAGTACTATAACAATTGAAGCATTAAAAAGCGGCAAGAATGTATTATGTGAAAAACCAGCTGCAAGAACCTATGAAGAAGCCCAGAAAATGCAAAAGGCTCAGGCACAATATGGTAAAGTACTGAATATAGGTGTAGTCAATAGATTTAATAAGGGAGTAAATAAAATTAAAGAACTAATTGACAGCGGAGAACTGGGTGAAATATATCAGGTTTACGTTAGTTTTCGTTCCCACCGCTCCATTCCAGGCCTTGGCGGTGACTTTACAAACAAGAGCATTTCCGGCGGTGGTGTTTTAATTGACTGGGGTGTTCATTTCCTTGACATTGTAATGTACTGCTGTAATGACCCTAAAGCAATATCGGTAAGCAGTGAAGCCTTCTGCAAACTCGGAAAGGATATCAAAAACTATACATATACCGATATGTGGGCAGGACCTCCAAAAGAAGATGGTGTTTATGATGTTGATGATGCTATCACAGGAATAATACGCACAACAGGCCCCGTCATTACCTTCAATGGTGCCTGGGCACAAAATATCGGTAAAAATGAAATGTTCATAGATTTCTTGGGAACAAAATCAGGTATAAGACTGCAATATGGAGCAGATTTTGTTAAGTACAGCAGTCAGAACGGTATGCTTACAGAAACACTGTATAATTTTAAATCAGATAATATGTTTCAAAATGAAATTGATGCATTCATTAACTGTATTGAGGAAGGCAAAAAGCTTCCGTCTCATATTGATACAACTATTATTACTGCAGAGATAATGGACGCTATATACAGATCGGCCGACCTGCACCAGGAAGTAAAATTGTAAAGGAGAACGTTAATGAAAAAAATAGGATTTATTGATTATTATTTGGATGAATGGCATGCAAATAACTATCCCAGGATGATACATGAAAATAGTAATGGTGAGATGGCGGTCTGTTATGCATATGGTAAAATAGACTCTCCGCTTGGCGGATTGACAAATAGCGAGTGGTCAAAACAAAATAATATTGAACTGTTGAAAACTATAGAGGAAGTTATTGAAAAGAGTGATTATCTAATTGTACTGTCACCGGATAATCCTGAAATGCACGAGGAGTTATCTTATCTTGCTGCTCGCTCCGGAAAGCCTGTATATATTGACAAAACTTTTGCACCTGATAAAGAAACCGCAGAAAGAATATTTAATCTGGCCGACAGTTATAATACACCTTGTTATTCCTGCTCTGCGTTGAATTTTTCAGCTGAACTGGCTGAATTAAGGGAGATAGGTGTAAATGGTATTCAGGCAATAAACAGTTGGGGACCAGGCACTTTTGAGATATATTCAATCCACCAAATCGAGCCCATTGTCTCGCTTATGGGAACGGATGCCAAACGGGTCATGTTTACCGGTGATAAAAAGTATCCTTCTTTAATTATAGAATTTTCAGGAGGAAGGCGCGCTCAAATTTCACATTTTAGCAGCTCCAATTTTGTAATGAATATAGGCTACCAGGATGAAACCTCTAAAACAATAGAAATAAAATCGGACTTTTTTGGACTTTTCATCAAAGAAATGATTAGTTTTTTTAATACAGGTTCCATACCCGTACCACATGAACAGACACTTGCAGTAATGGCAATCAGAGCGACAGGTCTCAAAGCTATTAATACGCCCTTTGAATGGGTAAACTGCTGATAAACATTACGAGTCAGAGGGGTGGTCAATCCTCTGACTCGTAAAAATTATAATCTTAAACCCTTATTTTCCGCTGACAGTCTCATATGGCCAGTCAATAATTCCCCCCAGGTCATGTACGTCTGTATAACCCATTTTAACCAATGCCTCTGATGCTATAGCACTCCTTCTCCCACTTCTGCAATAAATAAAAATCGTTGCGGCTTTATCAGTGAGTTTTGAAGGTGCTTCTTTTTCAATCACATCAACAGGAATTAAAATGCTGTCTGGAATACGCTTTTCATCATATTCTTCCTGGGTTCTAACATCAAGCAATATTATTTGCTCATCTCCATCAAGACGTGATTTTGCATCCTCGGGAGTAATTTTTGCATATGTCAAGTTACTGGTAGAGGTAGATTGTTTAGTGGATGTCTCGTTACTGGTTTTTTCAGTTTGGGTACTGTCCCTTCCGCAAGCAGAAAGCGTTATACCAAGTATTAGAAAAGTAAATACCACCGTTACTTTGATCAATTTTATCATTTGATTTTCTCCCTCCAATTTATAAGTACATTTCTATTCAGACATACAAATCGATTTCTTCGGGCACCTTTTAATGCATGCATTGCACTTAATGCAGTCAGCATTTGTTACCTGACCCGGCTCCTTATAGCTCAGTACATCAATACCCATAGGGCATGACTTTGTGCAAAGGTTACAGTTAACACATTTTTCTTTTATAAATGTAACATTTTTAATTTTGGACCTATTTGCCATCAGCTTTGTTACAAAATGTGCCATGGTTCCCATAGGGCATATAACGCACCAGGTTCTGTGATTATAGGTAATGCCTAAAATTATTGTGATTACCGTTGTAATTAAAATCATTCGCACAAAAACTTTACCGATCTCTGCTAAATCACCCCAGGCGAATGTGAGCTGTACAGCAAAAGCTCCCATTAATAATATCAAAAAAAGAGTCTTAAACCAAGTACTTTTCATAAACCGCGGGATCTTTCCCTTCAGGCTGATTTTGGAAAGAATATTATCATTAAAACTCCCTCGTGGACAAAAATTGCCGCACCAAATTCTTCCCCTTGCAAATGCAAAAATTGATGGAGACAGCATACAAATCAACGCTACTATCCCTATTACCGGATATATCAATCCAATAATGCAAAAAGCTACCAGCAAAATCCATGCCCATTTGTGTACAAACCTTTTAAATTCTGTCATTCTACGCTCCTTCATTAATAAAAAAGTTTTCAGATACATATTGTAAAGGCGCCTTTAGATTGTGTCAATCCTTATATTATAATATTATGATTATTGAATATATTTTGTGACTGAAATTTGAAAAGATTTATAATATTTAACCAATAACGGATTTTGAAATAAGAAAAGTTGTGAAATCATCAACAAAACCCTCAGGACTATGATCCATATAAATGAAATTAAATTCCCTCATAATCTTTACGTCTTTTATTGGTATAATCTTTAAAGCTCCCGAATCCACATCACTCCTTACGGCCTCCATAGAGATTACTGTATAGCCAAGGTTTGCCTTCACAAGAGATTTAATAGCTCCAATACTGCCAACCTCCATATATATCTTTAAATCAGGCAGATTAAATCCTAACTCTAGGAGCTTATTTTCAAATACCATTCTGGTTCCGGAACCCCTCTCCCTCATTATAAGTTTTCCTCCATCTGTAATATCGCTGATATTAATAGATTCCTGGTGTGCAAAGCTGCTTTGCGGTGAGGCTGCCAGAACAAGCTCATCATCTTTTAACTTTTTGTATTTAAATTTATTTTTATCAAAGGGTCCCTCCACAATACTAAGATCAAACTCGCCATTGATAAGTCTTTTAGTACACTCGTTCAAATTATGCACTTCCATAATTACATCAATATTTGAATGTTTTTTTTTGTATTCACCCAACAAATTAGGCAAAACAAATTCGCCTATAGTGAGGGTCGCCCCGATGTTATATCTCTTTATAACAGCAGATTTATTTTTCAGTTCCCTTTCCAAAAATATAGAATTGGACTGGAACTCCTTTGCATATCTTAGCAACAATTCCCCTTCTTCTGTTAATGTAATTTGCCTTCCTATTTTTATAAACAATTTTACATTATAATGCTCCTCCAATTGCTTTATATGCTGTGTGACTGCCGGCTGAGTCAGATTAAGCATTTCAGCAGCTCTGGTATAGCTCTTAAGCTTTGCAACCTCGATAAATGTTATAAGCTTCGAATCAATCATTTCTTGTTACTCCCAAACATAATTAATACAAATATTGTATCATAAATTTTTATTATCTATTTATAATAAATCATAATTTGATTTTATGGATTATACCTTTTACAATAAGAACAGTTAACTACATAATAAACATATTGGAGGAAGCTTTGATGAACTGGTTAAAAAGAAATGCAGCAGGTATACTTTTATCATTTATTATTGCGCTGGTGTCCACATGGTTGGGAAGTAAATTTCCGATTATCGGCGGAGCAGTATTTGGAATAATTATTGGGATTATTATTAATAACACAGTGGGTAAACCTACATGGACTGTAAGCGGAGTAAAGTTTACATCAAAAAAAATTCTGCAATACGCCATTATATTATTAGGTGCGGGGTTAAGTCTGACTCAGGTTTGGAAAACCGGACTTGATTCATTATATGTAATGGTATTCACACTATCATCAGCATTTATAGCAGCATATGTTTTTGGAAAAATCCTTAAGGTTCCATTTAATTTAACCAGCTTAATAGGTGTAGGCACTGCAATATGCGGTGGGTCTGCCATTGCTGCAGTGTCACCTATAATAGAGGCTGAAGAAAAGGAAGTTGCTTATTCGATATCAACTATATTTTTCTTTAATATTTTAGCAGTCTTGCTATTCCCACCGCTTGGGCATTTGATCGGATTTTCCGATAAAGCGTTCGGATTATGGGCTGGAACTGCAATAAATGATACTTCATCTGTAGTTGCAGCAGGCTACTCCTTCAGCAATGAAGCAGGTGCATATGCAACTATTGTAAAACTTACACGTACCACAATGATTATCCCCATATCACTTATCTTTGCAGCAGTAACAATATCCAGAAAGAGGAAGGCAGCGAAAGCTGAAGGCTCTGTGAACTACAGTTTCAAAAGCATTTTTCCCTGGTTTATAGTTGGTTTTCTGGCAGCATCATTGCTAAATACACTGGGTATATTTAGCGAAAATGCAGTTAGTTTTCTATCTTCAGCCGGCAAGTTTTTTATTGTGATGGCTTTATCCGCTGTGGGTCTGAGTGCCAATTTTAAAGACATGATAAAAACCGGTTTAAAACCGCTACTGTTAGGTTTGATAGTATGGTTTACAGTTTCAGTGGTTAGTATAGTAGTACAGGTTATTACGAATCAAATATAACGAGGTTTTAACATGGAACAATTTTTATGGCTGATACCTTTAGGTTTTATGGTTGGAGCATTCGGTACACTCATTGGGGCAGGCGGCGGTTTTATATTGGTTCCGGTTCTTTTACTGCTATATCCTGACAAAAGTCCTGAAACCATTACCAGTATTTCATTAGCAGTTGTTTTTTTTAACTCGGTATCAGGCTCAGTTGCATACGCAAAAATGAAACGAATTGATTATAAGTCAGGTTTAATTTTTGCCGTTGCAACAATACCCGGATCCATTCTTGGTGCAGTTACTACATCATTGATACCAAGAAACATATTTAATGGATTATTTGGAGTTTTGTTAATATCAGGATCCGTTTTTTTACTGATTAAACCGGAAAACAAGAAGAATCTGCAGAATAAACAGTATAAAGGAAATATTACCCGTACTATAACTGATATTGAGGGCATTGTTCATACCTTTTCGTATAATCCAAGCCTTGGCATTATAATTAGTGTTCTTGTTGGATATTTATCCAGCCTGTTAGGAATAGGCGGAGGTATCATCCATGTTCCGGTACTGGTACATCTTTTAGACTTCCCTGTTCACATTGCAACCGCTACCTCTCACTTTGTGCTTGCTGTAATGTCATTATCAGGTACGATAGTTCACATCTTATCAGGTACATTACTAAAAGGTTTGCTGCAGACTATAGCTCTTGCTATAGGTGTAATATTTGGCGCACAATTGGGAGCAAGGCTTTCAAAGAAAATCCACGGAGTATGGATCATCAGAGGTCTCGCTATTGCGTTAGGTCTGGTTGGCATAAGAATTTTATTAATGCTTTTTTAACTTTTTCAACAATGTGCGGGAAAGCTTCAGTCAAAGTAAAGCTTAGTCCATATTGGAATCCCACAAATTCGGGTTCAATTCCGATAATCTTTAAATTATAGTCTTGAAGCTGCTTTGATACAGCTTCTATAAGGCTATAATTATGAGTGGAAAGCATATTGTTGGTTTCAACACCCCAATCCCCAACGGCAAACTCCGTTACTGTTCCCGGTGCTCCTCCGAAAATAGCAGCATCAATAATAAAAATATACCTCTCAGGGCCTATTTGATTAAGACAGTATTCAACATCCGTCTCACCTATGATATACTTAATTTCTCTCATAAAATTTTGTTTTTTAAGTTCTTCAACAATATATATTCCGATTCCGTCATCGCCCATAATACGACTGCCAATTCCTATGACAGTTATCTCTTTCATGGTATCACCGTTATAGTTTGCATTTCACGCCCTGGCGTATAAACATGAGTTGCACAGGAAACACATGGATCAAAAGATCGTATAATTCTACCTAACTCTACGGGTTTCTTCATATCTTTAATAACAGTTCCCAAAAGAGCTTGCTCAACTGTTCCTTTATAAATATTATCACTGGAGGACAAATTCCAAACCGTAGGCGTAATTATCTGATAAAATGACAGGACTTTATTATCAATTTTGAGCCAGTGCCCAAGAGCTCCTCTTGTTGTATCAACAAGCCCTTGTCCCGACGAATTCTCCGGAATACTATACTCTTTTTGCACATCGATATCAGGAATAACATTATCTAAGAGTATTTCAATTATATCTGCAATTTTTTTGGCTTCCAGGACTCTTGCAACCGTACGGTCCATCATAGAAATACCATTTGTATAATCACCGCTTAAAATGAGTCTTGCCAAAGGTCCAACCTCATATGGCATATCATTATATCTGGCTGCTTTTACCCAGGTATAGGCCTTCTCCTTATTCATATCAGCTTCCGGCGCCTGATCATAAGGTCTATAGTCTTTCTTCCCGCCTATATACCAGGAATAATCAATTTTCTCGGTAATGTTTGATGCTTCAAAATTTTTAATTAAGCCACCGCTGTAAACAGATGGTTTTACATATAGTGTTCCTAACGCTTTATAGTCATAGAAGCATCCGTAGCTCAGGAGGTGCCCATGTCCTATACCAAGTTTGAAATAGTCCTTATAATAATGTGCAATTGTTTTAACATCGGGAATCATGATATTATTGATAAAATTCTTAATCTGACTTAAAATTGATTTCATTTTTACTATTTTATCTGTTGCTGGCCGGGTTGTAATGCCGCCTAAAAATATACCATGATTATGCGGTGCCTTTCCTCCCAGTACTGCCAGCAATTCATGCGCTAACCGGCTAAAATCAAGTGATTTGAAATAATGCTCTACGATTGTATTATTAATAGTATCCGGCAGTCTATAGTCGCTATGCTCCGTATCATAAAGCGGGCTAACCTGAGGCAGTCTGATAAAATCAGGAAGAGTATACTGATAAAAATGGCGAATATGATTTTGCAGGAATTCACAACCGTGAACTATATCGCGCAAGTACCTTCCCTGCTCTGATGGAGTTATATTAAGTGCCTGCTCCAATGCCATACTTGAAGCCGTAGAATGAGCTGCAGAGCAGATTCCACAGATACGCTGTGTAAAGTAAACAGCATCAAAGGGATTTCTTCCCTCCAGCATCTTCTCAAAACCACGAAACAGGTTGCCGCTGGTTTGTGCCTCCACAACGATATTATTCTCTACTGTAACGTCAATTTCCATGAAACCGCTTATTCTGGTTAATGGATTAATTATAATCCTCTCAGGCATCTATTCTCTCCTGTCAATAACACATTCTCTCCGCTATCTGGTTACATCGTAACTTATGAAAGGCTCCATCTGGTCAGGAAATCCGAACATAGCGCAGCCAATACAGGGTGTATCACATTCAATAGGCCAATTTACATATTCATTCCATTTCCTGACCGGGCAGTCTATCCTGGTTACCGGGCCGCGGCATCCAAGTTTGAACATACAAGTCTTGTCTCCAAGTTTTTCTGCAAATATTCCCCGGTCAAAATAAGACCTTCTGGGGCATCTGTCGTGAATCAAGGTACTATAAAAAAGCAGCGGTCGGTCACGTTCATCTAATTCCGGCTCACCATACAAAAGGATATGAGCAAGAGTTCCTAAAAACCAGTCGGGATGGCAAGGGCATCCCGGGAGTTTTATAACTCTCCTTTTGAGTAAGCTCTGTACACTCACACTTCCGGATGGATTTGGTCTTGCGGCGGATATTCCGCCATGAGAGGCACAGGCTCCCACAGCTATGACGTATGAGGCTTTTTCTCCAAGCATTTGAATCGCCTTCAAAGCAGTTAACGGTTGATCCTCCCACTTCCCTATAATGTTGTAGAGGCCATCATTTGCTGTTGCCACAGCCCCTTCTACAGCCAGAATAAAGTCAGTATTTTGAACCTCCATTAGCTTTTCTACCGCTTTTTCCCCTTCAGAAGCCATTAAGCTGTTATTGTAAACCAGATTTGTCATTTGAGATATCAGGAAGTGAAAGTCAGGATTTTCTCCATCCAATAAAGATATTATATTCCCTGAACAGCCGGTCAACTCAAGCCACACAAGATTCTTTTTTGGATGCAACCTGTTTTTTATGCTTTCACTGACTTTGTTTAAAAGATATCTTGAAGTTTTGATACTATTGTCATATGCTGAGCAAAAAGTCATAAGCTCACCTCGGTTATTAATTTTCCAACTACCTTGAGCTTGCTTAGTATTTGTTTTTGTCCCTGGTGACAGGATTTAAACGCCGCTGTCAGGTCCTTTCCGGCCAAGAGCCCAAAATGTGTTGCTGCTGCCCAGACTGCACTATTTGTAACATCATATATAACCCCGTCTACAGCTACGTAAGCGGGATTTCCATTCTTTCCGTTATATTTTGACAATTGATCCAGGGTCAGGTCCTGGCGCTGGTAGGAAGGCTCATTCCATAAGGGAATTGCCTTTTGTCTGTTAGTCCCGA
>CAYQCA010000116.1:10382-12175 GCA_964415835.1 uncultured Clostridium sp.
ATTCTCGATATAGGTATTTTAAAGCTTAGCACCCCGTTATTTTTATTTTTCAGATATGAATAAATTATTTGAGCTTCATCAATATCTTGCTGGCTCATACCTGCTTCGCCATCTCCTTTAGTTGTCTTAAAACAGGCTATTGTAATGTCTCGAAGCTTTTTTTCAAGAGTATGGATTCTTGTTTCATTATTCTGTTTCGGAAGATTGACTGTTTCCATATGTAATAGTTTATTACCTTTTATAAAAAAAAGCTTCAGCTCCGAGTCCCCATACTTTTCTGCTGCAATAATATTTCGGCCATACCGGGATATTTTAATAATCTTCTGCTTGTTGATTACATGGCGGACACCCCTGAGATACTCCCTATACTTAACTGCCTTTTCAAATTCAAGGTTGCTTGCAGCAGCTTTCATTTTGCTGTTTAAATCTTTTAGCGGATATTGATCCTCCCCCTGAAGCAAGCTAACAATTTTATTAATTTGGTCTCTGTATTCTTCACGTATATCTGAGCTTAAACATGGTCCCAGACAATTTCCCAGATAAAAATTAAGACAACCTGAAGAATTGTTGCCTGAGCTTCTGCTGCTGCATTTTCTAATAGGATAGTAGTCCTTTATAAAGTCAATACAGTTTTCTACACTGTTTTCACTTGTAAATGGTCCAAAATACAACGCTCCATCTTGTTTTCGCTGAGCTGTCATCGATATTTTCGGATAATCTTCTTCTATAGTAATCCTTAAATATTTATATCCTTTATAATTTTTGAGCAGCTTATTAAATTTGGGTTTTAGTTCCTTTATCGTTTTGCACTCCAATAAGAAGGCTTCCAGTTCAGTATCCGTCGTCTGATATTCAAAAGTATCTATCTGATTTATCATTTCAGTAATTTTGGGAGAATGGTTTTTGTTCTTCTGGAAATACTGTGAAACCCTTGTTTTAAGGTTTTTAGCCTTTCCAACATAAATAATTGTCCCTTGAGAATTTTTCATAAAGTAAATTCCAGGCTGCTTGGGGAGTTGCTTAATATCCATAGTTTTAATCTTAATTATCTTCTCCTTCAAGCCTGTTTTCTTTTCATGCCGCAAGCCTTTGGCTCTGCATATTCAAACTTAAACTGAGAATACAATTTGTCTGCAGGCTTATTGGCAATTAAGCACACATAGGCATATTGATCGGTATTCTGCTCCAGATATGAATCAATTTCTTTCATTATTATTTTCCCAAGGCCTTGGCGCTGGTAATCAGGATCAACCATAATGTCTGATACGAGATATGATATCCCCTGATCTCCTACAATTCGTCCAAATCCAATCATTTTGTTAGTATCCCATAAAGAAACAATGAATAATGAATTTTTCAAGGCAATCTCCGCTTTTGCCAGATCTTTTTTTCCCATTCCTGTCTTTTCTCTCAATGAAATATATTCCATCGCGGTGGGTGCGTCGTATTTTATTTCCATGTAATTCCATTCCTCCGGTTTTATTTTTCTTTGTCGAATTTATCAATTATCTTTTGAATATAATCGTAATCAATACTTTTCGAACTGTCACGATAAAAAAACGGATCTTTTCGGATAGTATCCCTTGAGTTAATTATAAATCTCTTGTAAACATTACCATTATGTTTATAGATTGTTGTTCTTAAAGAATACCCCATATAGCCCAATGAGATCTTTTCTCTTTTAAGAGACACCTCGTTAAGATTCCGTATAATATGTATAATATCAAATTCATCTGTAATTGTATATTCTTTACCCGTACCACCATTAAATATCTCGATCTTTGAAACCTTTT
>CAYQCA010000117.1:0-11924 GCA_964415835.1 uncultured Clostridium sp.
GAACATACGAACTGTCCAAGAGACCCCGAGTTTCATAAATATTTATATGAATATACAAAATTCTATGCTTCCTGGAAGCCTGATTATGTGTGGGTAGATGATGATTTGAGAATGGCCAATCATTTCCCTGTGCAAGCAGGATGCTTTTGTAATAGATGTCTTAAGGAGTTTTCTGAGTTTTCCGGAAGACAATGGAGCAGGGAAGAACTGGTGAAGGCATTGGACCTCCGCAATGACAGTACCTGGAGAGAAAAATGGGTCGAATTTAATAGAGAGACTCTTGCAATGGTTATGCGTAAAGTAAGTGAAGCTGTATATGAGGTTTCTCCAAATTCGATCATGGGTTATGAACATGGAGGATTCGACTGGTCTATGTACACCGGAGGAGATCACAAGACTGTGTTTGATGTGATGAAGGAGGTTTCAGGGAAAAATCCTGCCAGTAGACCAGGAGCTGGGTATTATATAGATCATGCTCCACGAGAGCTTCTGTATAAAGCACTAAGCCTGAACTTGCAAAATTCACGTCTCCCTGATTATGTAACCGATAGGCGTCCGGAGGTTGAAAATTTCACACATACAGCAATGGGAAAGTCACCCCACGGAACAGTTATTGAAGCATCACTGCACCTGGCTTATGGATGTAATGCTTTGAGCTTTGCAACGATGATGGTGGATCATGAGAAAATAGAATGGCATGAAAATACATTAAATCGTATAGCCATGTGGAGACCATATTGGGAAAGATATCTTGCACATAACAGGGATACCACACCGGAAGGAATAAAGATATCGTATAGTAAAAGCCACATTAAAAGAGCAATTAAGGCTGAAGAAACTGCATTAAATTGGGCGAGCCCAATATTTCTAAGTGTGCCTCAAATGACCACAATGGGATTGCCGTTGTGTTATAACGAAACCGGCAATGAGGCTGTCATACTACACCCTGATGCTTCAGACGGTATGAATGAGGAAGAACTCAGGATGATTTTTTCGAAAGGTGTCATAACGGACGGGGAAACAATATGGCGTCTACAACAGCGCGGATTGGCACACCTTACAGGAGTTTCTGCTGAACCTTTAGTGAAAAACAATGCTCATGAGAGAATGACACAGCACCCTATGAATGGTGAATATGCCGGAAAAGTATGGATCCAATATTTATATAATTCGCAGCAAACAATGTATGCACTATCAACTAGTTTAGAAAGTGAGAAGGTATTAGGCGAATATTATAAGTTCGATATACCAGTGATGGGGAAAGCTACAATCGCTGTTGATACGCCATTGGGAGGTCGTTTGGCAGTATTCGGATACAACTTCTGGGAGCCTGTAGTATGCTCAGCCAGAAGGAACCAAATTCTTGCAGCTGCTGATTGGATATGTGGTGAGAAAATGCCTGTAGTTGTCGAAACAGCAGCTCAAGTAGTCGTAGTACCCAGAACTGACAAGGATGGAAAGCTTAAAAGTGTTACTATTTTGAATGTAAGCATTGACTATTCTCCAGAAATACGTCTGAGCCTAAGAAATGTTTCAAATGGAAAGGCAGTATGGGTTAAGCCTATCGCTGAAGATATTTCTCTAGAGATGGAGAAAGTCGAAAGCGGGTATATGGTTAGGGTGCCGTCAATTGCTCCCTGGAGCATAGGTTATATTGAAATTTAATAAATTACAACACTATTCTCTTATCGCATTTGATACGAAACCAGTCAACTGGTTGTGTATAGATTAAATATACGAGGAGGAAAGTAAATGAAGAAAAAAAAGCTGTTGTCTTTGGTACTCGTCGTTGCCATGATCATGTCTATGAGCAGTATTACTGTATTTGCTGATTATATAGACACAGATGGTCATTGGGCAGATACACAGATAACTAAGTGGAGTGAGCGGGGGATAATTAGTGGCTCGGGTAATGAGTTTAGACCCGATGATCCTATTACTCGTGGTGAAATGGCGGCAATACTGAATAACCTGATGCATTATCAGGCAAAAGCGGAGAATACATTCTCGGACTTAGACGAACAATGGTATACTGATGCGATATTAGGCGCGAACGCCGCAGGAATTATTGCGGGGCATGGCAACAGTGTACGTCCTAAAGATAAGGCTACGAGAGAAGAAGCAGCTGTGATGCTGGGGCATGCACTGGGTGTAAAAGCTGGTGGCATTCCAAAATTTAAGGACAATGCAAAAATCAGTATATGGGCAGTAGATATCGTTAATTCAATGGCTGAAAAGGGCTATATTAATGGTCTACCAAATGGAAACTTTAATCCTAAGGCAAATATTACCCGTGCAGAGGTTATAGCGATCATTAACAATGCAATCAAAGGTTTTTATAACAAAGCAGGTACATATAACCATAATGTGGATGGTACCGTAGTTGTAAATACATCTGGTGTTACTTTATCAGACATGACCATAACTGGCGATTTGATACTGGCTGAAGGTATTGGGAACGGAGAAGCGACACTTGATAATGTCAAGGTGGAAGGTAAAACCATCATTCGAGGTGGCGGCGAAAACTCAATCATCATAAAAGGCGGGTCAAACATAGGAACTGCGATTGTATGCCGCATTGATGGCAAGATTAGCGTTAAGGTACAGGATAATGCAAAGGTTGAATTAGTAATAATAGACGATGGCAGTGATGATGTAATTGTTTCTGGAGTGATAGGTTCTTTACAAGTTGATGCTCCTGACATTACCATGACTGCAAAGGGAGCAGCATTAGTGGAAGTATTAGTCAACGGAAAGAACACAGCTATTATTGTTGACGAGAAATCCAATGCAGATACAATCAAATTTGGAAAAAAAGCAACCGACGCTTCTGCTACAATCAATGGGGTTGTAAAGACTGTAATATCCGAGGCGAAGGATTTGAAAGTAGATGGCAGTGGAAAGCTGTGGACAGCTGAAATCAAAGGAAATTACAATAAGATTAATATTACTGGTACCAAGGTAACAGTGGCTGAAGGTGTGACTGGGACAACTGCAGGTACTAAGCAGGTTGCAGCTGGAACGAGTGAGACAGTCTCTACAGAAGTGACCAGTGGGAACACATCTACACAGCCGAATCCAGATCCAGGAACAGGAAATGAAGCGAGGACGCTAAAAATTGTTGACAAAGGTCAGCCAGTTACGACTATAATGATACCGTTAAATGCAGATAGCAGGACGCAGCAAGCTGCAACTAAGCTTTCTGA
The DNA here is from genome assembly GCA_964415835.1 of uncultured Clostridium sp. Lineage (GTDB taxonomy): Bacteria > Bacillota > Clostridia > Acetivibrionales > DSM-1351 > Ruminiclostridium. The sequence continues at coordinate 3,207 of CAYQCA010000117.1, forward strand.
ATATATCAAGAAGTCAACTGGGGCAGAACTCCCAATTTATATTGATGATCCAGTAGCTGGTAATAATCCGCCTTCCAATGGTGAAGTTCAGCTATATATAGGTGCAGATGGTTTACTTTCAGAGAATATACAGGACGAACTTTTTAGAGATTTAGATAGTGACGGTTTTGTTATTTATCAGTATGAAAAACGTATCACAATTGCAGGTCCTACCTCATGGGGGACAGAATATGGTGTAGATGAATTTCTGGAACGATATGTCGGTGTGAGTTGGCTAGCACCCGGAGAGGATTGGGAATATGTACCCCAGCTTTCAGAGTTGTCTGTACCTGCTAACGACTTTGTAAAACAATCACCTGCCTTTTTCTCACGTGAATTTGACACTCATGCAACGAATGTGCAAGCACGTGAGAAATGGGCACAAAACAACCGCATGCATGGACGTGTAGAATTTAAACACAATTTATTTAGCTTATTCCCACCATCTAAATATAAGAATACAAATCCTGAGTTTTATCCAAAAGGAGCAAATTTGGATTTGATTGGTGGATGGCAGCCGAACTTTTCTATTCAAGCTACGATTGACGAAGCGATTAAGAATATAAATGCTTATTTCGATGCCAATCCTAATGCAACATCCTATTCGCTTGGTGTAAATGACGGTATGGCAAATGGAAGTGGTTATTGTGAGGACGATCCTAACAACCCTAATTACCCTAATAAAAAGAATTCACTTGGTCTAACAGACATGTCAAATATATATTACAACTGGGTGAATGAAGTATCCAAAGGTGTGTTTGCTGCACATCCGGATAAATATTTGGGATTATTGGCGTATTCTGAGGTTTATGATCCGCCGACGAATGTTATTTTGGATCCGCGTGTAATTGTTTACGTTACTGATGAAAGATTATCATGGGGTGATTCGGTACGAAAAGCAGCAGGGCAAGACTTGACGCAACGTTGGAAGAAAGCAGCACCGGGAGTGGCCTTCTATGAATATTTGTGGGGGACGCCATATATGGTTCCGAGAACATATTACAATATTATGGAAGATAATTATAAATATGCGAAGGATGTCGGAGTTGTTGCACAATATGCAGAGATGGTGCCAAATTTTGGAGAAGGACCAAAACCATGGATTTCAACCAAATTACAATGGAATCCGGAGCAGGATGCAAACGTATTGGCAAATGAATGGTATGTTAACGCTGTAGGAGCAGAGGCTGCCGAAGATTTGGCTGCATACTATGCTATATGGACCGATTTCTGGGAAAATAAGATATTTCAAACGAATTGGTATAAAAAATGGTCGCAGTCAAGCACAAGAGCAAACTATATGAATTTCCTTGATGACAGCTATTTGGATGCGGTAACGGATGCTAATATTGCAAAAAGCAGGAGTTTATTGGAATCGGTAGTAAGAAAAGCTTCTACAACCCAGCAAAAAAAGAGAGCAGAGGCTTTGCTTAGAGCATTTGAATATTACGAAGCTTCTGCATTGAGTCATTCACCGGAATCAGATATCGAACAGCCAACTGAACGTGATTCAGCGATTTCCTTGGTGAATTCGGTTGTTACAAAAATACGTTATGCGGAAAAGAGAAAGGATCTTATTACAGCATTTAAAGATGATCCATTCCTTCAACAAGCATATAGTCCTTTTTATGTGGATAATAAAACACTCGGAGGCTACACACGTGTTTGGTCAGGTATGACAAATGGAGAGAGGAAAGCCATTGTTGCTTGGTTAAAGCAAGAAATAAAAGATGGAGCAGTTCATTTACTGTTAGAAGATTTGTATAATAACGATCCGGTTGCTGCAGTTCGAAGTAATGCATACATTTTACTCAGAAGCTCTGATGATAGTGCTAAAATATTAGTTAATGAAAATCCATCCTTTGAATATGAAGGAGCGACATCGGATAAGGCTGAGTCATGGAACTTGTGGCTATATAACGGACTTGAAATGTCTAGGACAGATCAAGTAAAGAAAACCGGTAATAGTAGTATTAAGGTGAAAGGAATAAAATTTGGTGGAATTCTTCAATCTGTATCAGCACAACCTGGAGTTCATGAGATGTATTTTTCTTACTATTCACCGGCAGGTTCTACCGGTAAGGGAACTATTCGATTGCAGCTTGATATGTTTAATGCACAAGGTGCATGGATTGGGACAGTAAGGCCTTACCTTGAGACAAAGACAGTTGCAGATACTGCAGGGGAATGGGTAGATATATACTGGGCAGGTGACTTCCCTGAGGGAACTGTTAGGGTTGAGGCAGATGTATTGCTTGAGGGTTTCGATCAAGAGCAGGAAGTATACATTGATGACTTTTATCTAAATCGTCTTAGTCCTGATGTATACGCAAATAACCCTAAGACCCCATTGAATCTGAATGGATCATTTGAATATGAGGGTAATACGCCTGAAAGTGCAGAATCATGGAATTATTGGATTTATGGAGCCGGCGGGATTCAGAGAACAAGTGAAGTCAAGAACACAGGAAACAACAGCGTAAAGCTTACCGGAATCCAGACTGTAGGGGGTCTTATTCAAGGAGTTTCAGTCCAGCCAGGCGTCCATAGTATGTCGGTAAAATATTACTCTCCGGCAGGGACGGTAGGTAATGGAACCATACGTTTGCAGATTGAGCTTTATGGAAGCCAGAATAACTGGATTGCTAATTTAACACCAACTGGAAAGTATGTCAAAAACACAGCTGGAAGTTGGGCAGAAATTACTTGGACAGGTGATTTGCCTGCGGGTGTTTCAAAAGTGAATTTAGATGTACTAGTTGAAGGATTTAGTGAAACACAAGAGATTTATATCGATGACGTTAATTTCTATAGATTAAGCCCTGATGTGTTTGCAAATAATCCAAAAACGCCAATTAATTTTAATTCATCCTTTGAAACACAGGGTAGTACGCCTGAGAGTGCTGATTCATGGTTTTATTATGTTTACGGGGCCGGAGCAATTCAGAGATCAAGCGAAATTAAAAATACAGGAGATTATAGCATTAAGATTTCAGGAACTCAGATTATAGGGTTGATTTCTCAGCAAGTTTCTGTTCAACGTGGAGTTCATGGAATGTCTGTAAAATATTACTCTCCAGCAGGTACAATAGGTAATGGTACCATTCGGTTACAGTTTGAATTATATGATGCTTTAAATAATTTAATTGCTACTTTAAAGCCTGATGGTAAGTATATCAAAAACACAACAGGGAACTGGTCATCAATTGATTGGATCGGAGAAATGCCAGCCGGGGTTAGTAAAGTAACTATAAATGTCATAACAGAGGGATTTGATGCTACGCAAGACATTTATATTGATGATGTAAATTTCTATCAACTTGAACCATTATTATAGAAAAATTAATGTAATGGAAGCATTTAAATAGACTTGTTGGATAATGAGAGTGGAGAGATTATCAGTACTATCCACTCTTATTGTCTCTCTCATTGAGATTAACAAATAGCAAAAGTACATTTCAAGCAATTTGTACAGGGTAAAAAATAAATTATTTGGAGGTATATCGTGAAGCAAATACAAATTAGTGAAACGGAGCTCATTGTTTCAGGAGTTTGCCTGGGTACTTATCCATTTGGCATGTTAATTACAGAAAAAGACTCATTTAACTTAATGGATGCTTTTATTTATGAAGGAGGGAACTTTTTTGACAGTGCATATATTTATGGAACATGGATAAAAGGCATAGGATGTATGTCGGAAAGTGAAAAAACTATTGGTAAATGGCTTAATCAGACAAAAAAACGCGATAAAGTAATTCTTAATACAAAGGGCGGTAGCTTGAATCTTGATACATGGCATTACCAGTCTTCCAAAGAAGAGATTCTTAGTCAATTAGATAATAGCCTGAAAAATTTGCAGACCGATTATATAGATATTTATTGGCTGCACCGAGATGATCCTGAAAAACCTGTTTCCTTCTATATAGACCTGCTCAATGATCAGGTGAAGTGTGGGAAAGTAAGGTATATAGGATGTTCTAACTGGACAGTCGACAGAATTACAGAAGCGAACAAATATGCGAAAAAAAACGGGATGATGGGATTTATCGCAAATCAACCATGGTGGAGTCTAGCAAAACCGAATTTCGATGAGGTAAGCGACAAGACCATGGTGTGGTTAGATGAGGAGGGTATTGATTTTCATCAGAAAACCGGAAAAACATTAATTCCATATTCTTCGCAAGCAAAAGGATTTTTTAGTATTTTGGATGCAGTAGGAGAACATGGAATGAGTGAAAACTTAAAGAAATTATATTTAAATGAACAAAACCTACGAGTATTTAAAGCGCTGAAATATATTAGTAAAGAAACGGGGCAAACAATAGGTGATTTAGCAATTTCTTTCCTGGTAAATCAAGATTTTCCGGTGATTCCGATTGTAGGAAGTGATACTAAGGAACAAATAGCCGCTATATGTGGTGCTATAGATATTCCACTTAGTAAAGAAATGCGGGAGTTAATCAAAGTAAGTATTAGTATTCCGAACAGACATTAAATAAAAATTTATAAGCCATTGTGATCAAATTGTTAAATAAAGCGACATCTTTGCTAAATATTTTATTCTAAACAACCTCTACAATTAAATCATAAGTAAATTATTATGAATGGAGGGCTTGCACATGAAAAAAGGAATAAGTATTTGGTCCTTTCCAGCAGAAATGAGCATACTTGATTGCTTAAAACTTGCAAAGGAAGCAGGATTTGATGGTATTGAACTGGCACTAAATGAAACCGGCCCCATAAGTCTGGAAAGCAGTGACGATGAAATCAAAGGCTACAGAAAAGCCGCTGATGAAATTGGAATTGAAATAAGCAGTCTTGCTACGGGACTATATTGGAGCTATTCACTGACCAGCAATAATATTGACATACAGAAAAAGGCGAAGGAAATTGTAAGAAAACAAATAGACTTTGCCGGATTACTGGGCGTTGATACAATTCTGGTAGTACCCGGGGCTGTTGGAGTAGATTTTATTCCGGACTGTGAGATTGTTGATTATGATGTAGCATACGAAAGAGCACTTGCCGCATTAAAAGAACTCGTAGGTTATGCAGAAATCAGGGAAATCACTATCGGGGTTGAAAATGTATGGAACAAGTTCCTTCTGTCCCCTCTTGAAATGAGGTCTTTTATTGACAGTGTGGGTTCAGATTACGTTGGTGCATATCTGGACGTAGGGAATGTGGTTTATTCAGGATATCCGGAGCATTGGATCAAGATTCTCGGAAAAAGGATCAGAAAGGTGCATTTTAAAGATTACAGAAAAGATGTAGGGAGCGTTGCCGGATTTGTTGACCTTCTTTCCGGGGATGTTAATTACCCTGCGGTTATAAACGAATTGGAGAATACTGGCTACAATAGTTACGTAACAGCTGAGATGGTTCCACCCTCACCATTTTATAAGTATTATCCTGAACAGCTTATATATAATGTATCAAGTACAATGGATAGAATTCTTGGAAGGAGGACTTTATGATTAAAGTAGGTTTAATTGGTGCCGGCTTTATGGGAGGAACACATGCTGCCTGCTATGAGGCACTGTTGCAAAATAAGAACATTAAGGTGACTTCAGTTGCTGATCTGAATTATGATAAAGCTGAAAAGCTTGCGTTGAAGTTTGGAGCCAAAATTTATTCTACAGGAAAAGAGCTTATTGAAAGCGGTGAAGTAAATATGGTAGACATATGTCTTCCAACCTATCTACATACTGAACATGCTTTGTTAGCTATGCAAAAGGGATATGACGTTTTTATTGAAAAGCCGGTGTGTCTTCATGAGGAAGAAGCCTATAAGCTGTTGGAAATGCAGAAGAAAACAGGAGTGAAGGTAGCTGTAGGACAATGCATACGTTTCTGGGATGAGTACGTGTATCTAAAAAAGCTTATTGATAATAAAACCTATGGAAAACTTATATCAGGGGTTTTCAAAAGAGTCAGCCCATTACCTCTATGGGGTTGGGATGGGTGGCTCCTCGACAGTAAAAGGAGCGGCTCTGCTGCACTGGATTTACATATTCATGATGTGGATTATGTAAGATATATTCTAGGTGTTCCAGATAGTATCAAGAGTTATGCAACAACTATTAATGGAAATAATGAGCATATTTTCAGCCTTTATAAATATGGGGATACCGTTGTTTCTATTGAAGGCGGGTGGGATTACCCTGCAGCAATGCCTTTTGAAATGGAATACAGAGTCAGGTTCGAAAAGGCAACAGTAGCATTTAACTTAGGGAAAACACCTTCACTGATGGTTTACAATGAAAATGGAACAGCATCAGAACCTGTTCTCGAAAAGGAATATAATTCCGATAGTAAAGATCTTGGTGGTAATATTTCAAGCCTCGGAGGTTATTTTAATGAAATAAAGTACTTTCTTGAGTGCCTTGAAAAAGGAGATGAGATAAAAATCGCTCCTTTAAAAGAAGGTGTTGAATCCTTCAGACTTACTATGAGAGAAATAAATGCAGCTATGGATAAAAAAGGGGTATGATAAATGAATATATTAGCAATAGGGTGTCACCCTGATGACCTTGAAATTGGGTGCGGTGGAACGTTAGCAAAGTTTGCATCTGAAGGACATAACGTAATAATGTGCCATGTAGCCAACGGAAACATGGGTCATGCTGTTATAATGCCAGAGGAACTAAGAAATATAAGGACAAAAGAAGCTGAAGATGCAGGTAGGGTAATTGGTGCATCAGAGGTAATAAATTTAGACGTTCCGGATCTGGAAGTTAATTCATACAATGAGGCTACCATTAAAAAAGTGATTGACGTTGTAAGATATTCAAAACCGGATATGATTATAACTCATAGTCCGGAGGACTATATGAAGGATCATCTTGAGGTAAACAAGCTGGTTTTTGATGCAAGTTTTTCATCAAGCGTACCTCATTTTTCAACAAAGCATTCCAGCTTTTCAGGAATAGTTCCCATATATTTTATGGATACGTTAGCCGGTGTTAATTTTCTGCCTGAAGAGTATGTGGATGTAACCGACACAATTGAGATGAAAATCAATGCTGTAAATTGTCACCAAAGCCAGGTAAAATGGATGCTTGATCATGATAAAATTGATTTCCTGGATTTTGTAAGAACTGTTTCTAAATTCAGAGGACTGCAGTCCGGAGTTAAATATGCCGAAGGTTTTAGAAAGTGCATAACATGGCCGAGACTTATAACTAAGAGGCTGCTTCCTTAGAGTTATAAAAATAGTTAAAATGAATTGGCGTAAGCCGGAAATGGAGATAAAAAATGAATTTACTTGATACAATAAAAGGATCACTTATGGAAGGTATTTTCCCATCAGGCTGGGATTTGGAAAAAATCGATAAATGCTGCTCAAATCAACCTGAGGATATTACGGAAAGACAGGAGTTCTGGAACAAAGATTTTATGCCTGTTTCCTGTGACAATGTTCATGACTTTGATATGATGATGGGGCATGAAATTGCCTTGGAAATTAAAAAAGCCAGAGATGAAGGAAAGAAGCTTGCTATGATACTTCCTGTAGGACCTATGGGAATGTACAGATGGGCTGTTTATTTTTTGAAGGAATGGAATGTCAGCTGCTCCCATGTTTATGGATTTAACATGGATGAGTGGAGTGATGGAGATGGTAATACACTTGAAGCGTCAGATCCTGCAGCTTTCCAGAATGCAATGCAGGGAGCCTTCTATGGACCATTGGGAAAGCTTACCGTTCCTGAATCTCAGAGAAACTTTGCCACAAAGGAAAACCTTCCTACATATGCGGAAAAGATTGCAAAGCTTAAGGCGGAGGGTGCAAAACTTGTGACAGTATTCGGAATAGGAAGGGTATTTCATATTGCTTTTTGGGAGCCTCATTTTGCCGCTGAATTTGATTCTGTTGAGGAGTGGAAGAAGCAGACTCATAGAATAGGAGCAAAGCTTCATCCTCTTACAATAGAGCAAAATGCCATTACCAGCTTTAAAAGCAGAACAACCTTAGTGCCATGCCGTGCAAACAGTATAGGACCTGGTCTGTTTCTACAATCCGACCGAGTAATCGGTGGCTGTGATGGAGCTTTAGGCAGAGGGATGCAGTGGCAGGGACAATCTCTTTGGGTAACACTTAGGTATGGACCGGATATGTGGGTGCCATCCAGTTTCATTCCGACAATGCCCGGGAAACTGTTTTTCCTGAAAGAACTTGCCGGTCCGTTGGAAGCAGAGTGTAATTAAGAGTCTTTATAAAATGCAAAGAGTGGATTAGTCATGAAAAAGTATGGTATAGTATTGGTGGGGTGCGGTTATATGGGAGCATCCCATCTGGAAGATGTATATTACAACGATAATATAGAGATAAGGGGCGTTGTGGATTATAGCCCTGAAAAAGCAAAAGCTTTTATGAAAAAATACGGTGCTCTTTCATGGAATACCGATTATCAAGATTACCTCAGCGACCCTTTGGTTGAAATTGTCATTATAGCAACATATCCGGCAACACATTTAAATATACTGAAGGATTGCCTTGATCACGACAAACATGTACTTTGTGAAAAACCCATAACTTCCAGTCTGGAAGAAGCCCAGGAGTTTGTGAAGCTTGTCAGAGAAACAAAAAGCAAAGTACTTGTAGGTCATATATTAAGGCATAATGCCACCTATGGAAAGATTGCTGAAATGATACATAGCGGAGCTATCGGAAGCCCT
>CAYQCA010000118.1:0-11837 GCA_964415835.1 uncultured Clostridium sp.
GAGCATATAGTGAAATCCAAGGAAAAAGTATTGGAGTCTATGGAGAATATTTCAGCTGTTGCAGAAGAGTCAGCAGCTACAACTCAGGAGATTTCTGCTAGTACCGAAGAACAAATAGCTTCAGCTGAGGAGCTCTCTAACCATGCAAAATCACTCAATGACTTATCTGCCGCGCTTAACGGAGCACTGGATAGATTTAAAACGGAATAACTGACAAGGTTTTAGCAATGTTGCACAAAAAAGATAAAAAAATATTCAGTTTTTTATTGACAAAGCATATATTATGACTTAAAATAAAAATGTAATAAGACATCTGCCAGATATTATAGAGAAAATATATATTTGGCATTTATTTTAAAGTGGTTAGTAAGGAAGTAAAACCAACTAAGTAAGGAGGTGACTTATGCCGGTAAGTATAGGACTAGATATTGGTGGAACAAATATTTCAGCTGCTATTTGTGACGAGCAAGGAAATATCATTTACTCATATAAAAGAAAAAGTGATTACTTAGGTGATCAATATCTAAATAACATCGACGAAATCATAGAAATATTATTAAGTAAGAGTGAAACTGATATTTGTGGGATTGGTATTGGAGTGCCAGGTACAGTTGAATATAATACCGGTAAAGTTATAGTATGTCCGGCTTTTGACTGGAAAGATATACCGCTTAAAGATCATATAGAGAAAAAATTTGGCATTAAAGCCTTTATTGATAATGATGTCAACGTTTGGACCTTAGCTGAAAAACATTTAGGCGCATCAAAAAAGTATAATGATTTTGCAATGATTACAATCGGTACGGGCATTGGGTGTGGATTGTATCTTGGAGGCAAAATATATCGAGGTCATAGCTTTGAAGCAGGAGAAATAGGGTATTTGCCATTGGATATTGATGCTTATCAGGAAACGTTCAGTGAAGATGAGTTTGGTTTTTTTGAAAGTAAAGCATCAGCATCAGCGGCTAGCAGGATTTATCAAGGTATTACAAGTAAATTAATTGATTGTAAGGATATATTTATACAGGCAAAGCAAGGAGATGAAATAGCCCAGAGAGTAGTTGAAAATGTCTACAAGTACTTGGGCTTGGGAATCAGTTCCCTCTTCTGCATACTTAATCCGGAGATTGTTGTAATTGGCGGAGGAATGGCAGAAGAAGGACAGGATTTTCTAAATGAGATTACAAAAAATGTTATGAAACTGATACCGTTAAAGGTACAATTAAGTCTTACGCAAACTGGTCCTTTTGGTGGAGCTATCGGAAGTGCTTTGAGTGTTTTTTAATACGAAGATAGTAAGGATACCAGACAAACCAACTTAACTTATTCGATTTAGTATTTAATTGTGAGTTAGGTATAAAAACCCAAACAACAATTAAAATAGAAGCATTGACTATTTAATTATTTACCAAAAACTGACTGAGAAAAAGTGAAATGTATACTTGAAGTTGTAATAACGAAAGGAGGATTAAATGTTCAATTTTACTTTTTTAAAAACGGTTATTTGGGATCAGTATCAGCTAAAAAATTTTATAGGTGGAAGAAAAAGGAGGATTTTATGAGTAAGAAAGTTATATCTCTTATCTTGGCAGGTTGTATGTTATTTACTCTTTTTCTAGCAGGATGTGGAAGCAGCAAGGAAGCAGAAAATACTGCTACACAATCGAGCGCAGCAGCATCATCAGCGGCAGCATCATCATCAGTAGCTGAACCGGTTACAATCGAATACTGGCAATATTTCTATGAGACAAAGATAAATTTGGTTGATGAATTAATAAAGGAATTCCAAACTGCTAACCCAAATATTACAGTTACACACAAACACTTCCCATACGATTCCTACCAGCAGAAAGTAGCTGCTGCAGTTTCTTCAGGAACAGGCCCGGATATAATAAACCTATTCTATGGATGGGTACCGAAGTATGTTAAGTCCGGAACTTTACAGGAACTTCCTTCATCATCTTTCTCGGTAGACAAGATTGAAAGCGAATTTGCCCCAATGGTTAAGGTTAATAAAATTGACGGAAAATATTACACAGTACCTACTGCAGTTCGTACATTGGGATTGTTCTGGAACAAAGACATTTTCAAAGCTAATGGATTAGACCCAGAAACACCTCCAAAGACTGTTGAAGAATTAGTTCAAATGGCTAAAAAATGTACAAAAGTTGTTAATGGAAATCTTGAAATAGAAGGGCTTACATTCCAACCTTCAGGCCAATTACATGCATGGTTCCGCCCAGTTCTTCTCAAACAGTTCGGACAGGATCCAATCAGTGAAGATAAGAAAACTGTTCAATGGAATGCTTCAGAAAATGGATACAAGGCGTTCGAATTCCTCGTTAATTTAGCTAAGACTGAGAAAGTTGGAGAAAAAGACTTCTTTACTGATGATGTTACTGCATTTATCAGCGGAAAAGCAGCATTACACATTGATGGTTCATACCGTTTGGGATCATTGGCTAAACAGGCTCCAGATCTTAACTATGGTGTAACTGTTCTACCAACTTATAATGGAGTTGAGTCTTCATTCGGATCATTCTGGACTAATGGTATCACTACTAATGCTACAGGTGCTAAACTTGATGCATCAGTTAAATTCCTTGAACACCTCACTTCAGTTAAAACTATGAAAACTTGGACTGAAAAGATTGGTGAAATCGGAGCTAAAAACGAAATTGCAAACGATGCAGAATTACTCAAGAACGAAAAATTAGCTCCATTTATTAAACAATTACCAGTTGCTGATTCATACTTCTACGTTGATGAAGATGCAGACAGAAAAGCTTTAATGGATGCTATAGATCAGGTTCTTTTGAATAATGCTGATCCAAGAAAAGCTCTTGACGAAGCAGTAGCTAAAGTCCAGAAATTATTGGATGAATATTGGGGCAAATAATTAAAATTTAATGACCAAAAAAAGTGCTCGGTGTCTGATTACCAGCTCATCGGGCACTTACTGGTTATTTAGAGTTTAACTTTTAAAAAGGAGGGCTATGATGAAGCTATCAATTAAAGGAAGACAATCCATGTGGGCATATATTTTTCTTGCCTTACCAATATTGTTTTTCCTCAGTATAAGAATATTCCCTACATTATATGCTTTTAATGTTAGTTTGCACAAATGGGATTTGCTCTCAAAAAACAAACCTTTTGTATTTTTAGATAACTTTAAGGAACTATTTCAAGATGATGTATTCAAGGCAGCGTTACTGAATACAGGTAAATATATATTATTTGCAGTACCAATTGGACTTGTATTAAGCTTGATAATTGCAATGGTACTGAACAGTATTACTAAAGGCGCTTCTATATACAGAATGGTCGTTTTTATTCCTTATGTAACCTCAGTAGTTGCTGTATCATGGGTATGGAGATGGATGTTCATGAAGCAGGGCGGTGTTATAAATACTATAATCGGTATGTTTGGTATTGCAAGACAGCCCTTTCTCGACAGTACTGCACAGGCAATATATGTAGTAATTTCAAACGTTATCTGGCAGGCTATGGGTTTCTATACAATAATTTTCCTGGCTGGATTAAAGCAGATTCCCCAGACTTATTATGAAGCAGCGATGATTGATGGAGCATCTCCGTGGCAGAAATTCAGAAAAATAACAATTCCGTTATTGAATCCAACAATTGTTTATTTGACTGTTATGGCAACGATTCAGACCTTGCAGGTATTTACACAGGTTTTCAACATTACATCAGGTGGACAGGGCATTGCAGGAGGCCCGTTAAATTCTACTATTAGTGTAGTTCTGTATATTTACCAGCTTGCGTTCGTCAATTACAAGATGGGTTACGCCAGCGCTGCTACAGTTGTCTTATTCCTCATAATATTAGCAATATCACTGTTTCAGATGAAGGTTTTGGACAAGAAATATGACAATTAATACTGAGTACTTATAGAAGGAGGGGGAAAATGCGTAAATATAATAAAGCGTTTGCGTATATATTTCTTACGGTGGTTGGTTTTATAATGGTATTTCCTTTTTTATGGATGGTCTCTACATCTCTTAAAACCGGGGTAGACATATACAGCCAATCAATTATACCTAAGACAGTAACATTTAATAATTATGTCAGAGTAATAGAAAACTCGAATTTTCTATTATGGTTTAAAAACAGTCTTATAATTGCAGCGATTACTACAATATCGGTTTTATTTTTTGATACATTGGTAGGCTATACATTTGCAAAACTTCCGTTCAAATTAAAGGGAATACTGTTTGTAATGATACTGTCAACACTTATGATTCCTACAGAAATGTTAATTATTCCATGGTATATGATGAGTACAAGTCTGGGTTGGTTGAATTCATATTGGTCGTTACTTTTCCCCGGTTTGACTTCAGCATTTGGTATATTTATGATGAGACAGTTCTTCATGGGTGTACCTGATGATATTCTGGAAGCAGGAAGAATAGATGGACTTTCTGAGTTCGGAATATTTTTGAGAGCAGCGGTGCCAATGGTTAAACCTGCTATGTCAGCACTTGGTATATTTACATTCTTAGGGAACTGGAATGCATTCCTGTGGCCTGTAATAGCAGTTGATAAAACAGATATATATACACTTCCTGTTGGATTAGCTCTATTCTCCGGTGAATCATACAATCAATGGGATTTGGTAATGGCAGCAGCAAGCTTGGCAACAATACCTGTATTAATAGTGTTCTTCTTCTTCCAGAAGCAAATTATTGAAGGTATTCATATGACAGGATTAAAAGCATAAAGAAGGTGAAAACTTTGGAGTTTAAACCAATTGATTCACATGTTCATTTTGATGTTAAAGCATATGATATTGTTGGGATTGAAAAACGATATATTGCAGAATATGGAGCTGAGAAATGGCTGAAGCTTCAAGCAAAAAATAAATATCAAAGTGAAAAATGGGCAAGAGCGTGGGGATTCCCGAAGCGCGAGCCTACAGACGATGACGTCAGAGAAACTGCAGCCAGATGGATAAAAGAAATAGATAAACATAATATTGATAAATTGGTATTTGTCACTGGTGGAGGCAATGAGCTCTTAAGCGAAATAATAAGGGGAAACCCTGAACATTTTATCGGATATGCTCATCATAATCCATTTGATAAGGATGCTGCGCAGAAGTTGGAGATAGCAGTAACTGATCAATACCTAAAAGGATATAAGATAATAGCGCCTGATTTGCAAGGTAGAATGGATGATTTAGCTCTTGAGCCGGTTTGGAAAGTGGCAGAAAAGTATCAAATCCCTGTCTTGATTCATTTTGGAATACTGGGGGCTGCAGGTGGACTGGCAACACATGTTAATATAAACCCGATGATAATGCATGATGTAGCAAGAGCTCATCCAGATATCCCATTTATTATACCTCATTTTGGCTGCGGATATCCTCAGGAGCTTCTACAGCTGTCATGGGTTTGTCCTAACATTTTTGTCGATACCTCAGGCAGTAATCAGTGGGTTAGATGGATGCCGTATCCGCTCACAGTAAAAGACTTGTTTAAAAAATATTATGAAACTATAGGACCTGACCGCATTATTTTCGGCACTGATTCCGAATGGTTTCCAAGGGGATTTGTTAAACAGTATTATGATGAGCAGCGCAAAGACTGTGTTGAATTAGGTATGAGCCAGGATGAAGTTAAAAAGATATTCAGGGATAATATAGCCAGGTTACTCAGGCTGTAATGGAGGTTGAAATGAACGACAAAGTGCGAAGGGCTTTAGATAGAGAAATAAAGATGACCATGGGCTGCACAGATCCTGGTGCTATAGCGTTTGCTGCAACTAAGGCGGCTTCTCTTCTGGATGGAGATTTAAACAGTATTGATGTTGTTGTGAGTAAAAATATTTATAAAAATGCTGTTTATGTCGGGATACCTGTTATTAAAAGGTTCGGAATAGAGTACGCTGCACTTTTAGGTGCAATAATTAAAAAGCCTGAGCTTAAATTAGCGGTATTGAGTGAAATTAACAGCAATATGCAGAGGAGTCTGGAAGATTATCTGCAAAGGATTCCTGTCACAGTTACATGCTCGGATACAGACGAGACACTTTATATCAGTGTAACCTGCAACAGCCTTGTTTCCAACGTTACAGTTATTATTAAAGGCGACTACGATTGGATATATCATATTGAAAAGAACCAACAGGTAATATACCATAATGAACCTGAAAAAGGGATCGAATACAATTATGAGGATTGGAGCTTTAAAGATATCTACTTTATGGCGACTACAGAATATATTGATGACAGCTCAATCCTGAAGTATGAGGAAATTAACAAAAAGGCGGCTTTCTCTGCTTTGTCTGAGGATACTAAACTTTATTTAGAAAGGCTTAAGCAGCTTGATGAAGTACCATTAAATGATGTGGCAAATATAGCGCGAATGTATGTATTGAATGCAAGTAAAATGAGGATGTCGGGAGAAAGAGTTCCGATTGTTAGTTTGGCAGGCAGTGGAAATTTGGGAATAACAAGCATACTGGCTGTATCTGCAGTTTGTGATGCACTTTCAAAAAATAATGAAGACAGAACAAGAGCATTATACTTATCTGCATTGGTTGCAATATATATAAAAAGTAGAATGAATCGTCTTACTGTTATGTGTGGAACAGCTGTTGCCGGGGCTGCAGGAGCGGCTGCCGCAACATCCTATTTGCTGGGCGGGGGTTATGAAGAAGCGGAAGATGCGGTAAATACGGTTATTGGCAGCATAGGAGGCGTTCTGTGCGACGGTGCAAAAGAAAGCTGTGCATTTAAAGTCAGCTTTGGTGCAGAATGTGCGATTATAAGCGGATCTATGGCGTTTAATAAAACGGGAATACAACCAGGTAGTGGAATCATTACTCATGACATAGATGAAAATATACGAAATATCGGTCATATAAATAACGTTGGCATGAAGGAAGTTGACAATATATTGTTAAATATATTAAGTTCGCAAAAGAAGTAGTAATTCATTAATATTTGTTATAAAATGGTTTACGTTACAAAATATAAGGAGTGTTAGAGCATGATAAAGGGGACACCGGAATACATCAAATTAATGAACAAAAAGACCGTTCTCTCGTTGATTGTAAAAGAAAAGTCAATATCCAGGGCTGCACTTTCCACACTGACCAATTTAAGTAAATCTACCGTGTCGTCCATTGTAGATGAACTGCTAAGTGAAAATATCATCAGAGAAATGGGAGAGGGGATTTCTACAAAGCTAGGTGGCAGAAAGCCTATTGAACTGGTGTTTAACCCTTCTGCAGGATATATCGTCGGCGTTGATATAGGTGCTTCTCAGAGTATCTGCGTCATCTCAGATCTCTCCGGCAAAATTTTTGCAAAAGAAATTGTTCAAAGATTGAATTTAAAAGAGGATAAATATTTAAAAAATATTATAAATAGTGTAAAGGATATGATTGTGAGATTGGGAATTAACGACAAGCTGATTGGCATCGGAGTCGGCATTCCCGGTACTACAGACATAGAAAACGGAATTGTAAGAATTGCACCAAAATTAAACTGGGTGGATTACCCCATTAGAGATGTACTCCAAAAGGAATTTAATCTGGATGTGTGTATTGATAATGATGTAAATATGGCAGTTTTTGGTGAAAAATGGCTTGGGGTAGGAAAAGAGTACAATAATTTTGTCTTTATCTCTATTGGAGATGGTATCGGAAGTGGAATTGTAATTGATAATAAGATTTACAGAGGTAATAATTACACCGGAGGTGAAATCGGATATCTTGTCCTGTCAAGAGACGCTTTAGCAACTGAAAAATATACGCCGGATGCTTACGGATATTTTGAAAGTGTAGCATCGGGAAGTGCTATTGAAAAAAAGATGCACATTAGCTGTAAAGAGGTTTTTGAAAAAGCAGCACATAATGACAGAGAATGCATTGAGGCCGTAAACGAAATGACAGAATACCTGGGTATGGGAATTGCAAATATTGTAAGTATATTAAGCCCTCAGGCAGTCATTCTTGGCGGAGGGGTATCTAAAGCGGGTCTTGGATTATTGCTGTCAATAAGAAAGGAAGTCGCGAGACTCACTCCTGTAAAGTCCGATATTGTTTTATCCGAACTGGAAGATAATGCTGGGGTTATGGGATGTGTTGCTTCAGTACTGGCAAATAAATATGGAATAAGTTTTTATTGAGGAGGGTGACCATGTATACAAGAGAATACGTTGAAAATATGGATGGCAGAAAGTTTCCCGGCAAGACTTTTCAGGACTGTGTCTTGGCTCCGATATTTGATATTCAGAAAAATTACTACGCAAGACCTTTTATTGAGATAAGCAAGGCTCATGCAGTAATGCTATTTGAGCAGAATATAATAACTTCAAATGAGGCACAAGTTATTCTGACCGGACTAAAGAAAATTGAGTCCATGGATATGAGTGACAGAGAATATGATCCTTCCTATGAAGACATGTTTTTTATGATAGAGCATGAGCTTGAAAATTTGGCGGGTAAGGACATAGCAGGCAGGTTGCATATTGCAAGAAGCAGAAACGATATTGATATAACCGAATTTCGTATGGTCCTCCGGGAAAAGGTCCTTCAGGTAATGGAGGCTTTAAATATATTCAGGCAGGTACTGCTTTCGCTGGCTGAAGAAAATTTAGATACTGTAATGCCTGCATATACACATACACAGCCGGCACAACCAAGCACTCTGGCACATTATATCCTGGCTTATCAGGATTCACTGGTCCGTGATTTCGACAGACTAAGTCATCTGGTTCAAACTATTAACCACAGCCCATTAGGAGCAGCTGCGATTACTACTACCGGCTTCCCGATAAACCGTCAGAGAACCGCGGAGCTTTTAGGTTTTGATGGTCTGGTTGAAAATTCCTATGATAGTATCGCAGGTTGTGATTACCTTACTGAATGTGCGTCTATGCTGGTGGTTATGAACACCAGTTTATCAAGGTTTATGAAGGATACTTTGGACTTCTGCACTAAAGAATTTAATGTTTTCTACTTGTCTGACCCATATGTGCAAGTCAGCAGCATTATGCCTCAGAAAAGAAATCCATCTTCGCTGGAACAGACCCGTCCTGCAGTAAGCAAAGCAATTGCTGAAGCCAAATGTGTATTTGATATTCTTCATAATACACCATTTGGAGATATAGTAGATACTGAGGAACAGCTGCAGCCGCATTTGTATGACTCAATAAAGTATACAATCCGTGCACTTAAGATGCTAAGCTCAGTCTATACAACTTTAAAGGTAAATAAAGATGTATTGTTCCAGAGAGCCCATGAAGGATTTATTACTGCAACTGAGCTGGCGGATGTATTGGTAAGAGACAAGGGCTTGTCCTTCCGCCATAGTCATAAGATTACAAGTATGATTGTAAAACATATGGTTAAAAATGATTTAAAGGCTGAGGGTATCACTCCTGCCATTATCGCATCAATATCAGAAGAGGTTTTAGGCCGCCCTATAGATTTGGAAGCAGCTGAGATAGCTAAGGCATTGGACCCTGTTAATTTTGTTCAGGTTAGAGCGATTACAGGAGGCCCGGCACCTGTTGAAACCGAAAGAATGCTGAAGGACAGGAAAGCTGGTTATGAGAAGGATCAGCAGGCACTCGCGGGCTATATTAAGAAGCTGAGAGATGCGGAAGCCAAGCTGGATGAGGAAGTGGGGAAGATTGTGAAGCAGTAGACAGGAGACAGGAGTCAGAAGTCAGTAGACAGGAGTCTAGAAGTACAGTAGTACAGAATAAGGTAAGTTGGCTTCGCCAACTAAATAATTAATTAAAACCAAAAGCAATTTGTAGAGCATCACCCAACTATTAGTAGAAGGGGGTGCTCTTTTTGATGGTAGAATTTAGTGATAGTTTATTGTATTATGTAATAAAAGACAATATGTAATAGTTTACCTTTTAAGAATAAAGGAAATATGGAGATAAATAATGGGGATTTATTTAGAAAAACAAATTTTGTTTATTCTTTTGGTTCCGATATGGATATTATTAAGGGTGATATCATTCCTAATGAAGAATAGGAATAAAACTAAATTCTCATTTAAAAGAGAGGTCTTATTGAATGTATTTTTTATATATGTACTATGCTTAATAAGTGTTACTTTTTTTCCGTTAAGAATAGGTTTTAACAGTGATTTTAATGGGGTTTCAGTAAATTTAGTACCTGTTATAAATACAGTCAAAGAAGTAACAGCGACAACAAACGATCCTAATCTGAACAGCTTTATGATAAATATTTGGATTAAGAATATAGTGGGTAATATGATTCTATTACTTCCTATAGGAGTTTTGGCGCCAATATTATGGGTCAGATTTAATGGTCTGCTTAAAACGTCCTTGCTTGCCTTTTTTATATCTTTATGCATTGAAACCCTTCAACTTGCTTCGGGCTATATTGGAAACATAGGAAGAGCATTTGATATTGATGATATTTTGCTTAATACCCTGGGTGCAAGCTTAGGATTTATTTTTTACAATGTGTTAACTAAAAATAAGAAATCCAGTTTGAGTAATTTTCATAAAAATAACAATGGTAAAATTATTAATTAGGCCATAAGTCAACATTAAAATGCTAAGGAAAGAGGGTCAAGAATGATAAAGTACATTGCTTTATTGCGTGGTATAAATGTAGGTGGAAAGAACAAAGTTTCTATGCCTCTGTTAAAAGCACTATTTGAACAAAACGGATTTGTTGATGTAGTTACCTACATAAATAGTGGTAATGTTATCTTTTCGAGTGACAAGACTAATGGGGAAGAGCTAAAAAAAGAATGTGAATCATTTATTGAAGATAAGTTCAGGCTTAAGATCCCTGTTACAATCGTTTCTGGCGAAGACCTTAATGCTGCGCTCGATAATGCACCATTGTGGTGGAATAAAGATGAGGATACAAAACATAATGCAATTTTTGTTATACCGCCTATGACCGTAGCGGAGGTGTTTGAACAGGTTGGTACTATAAAACCGGAGTATGAAAAGATTGACTATTATGACAGGATTATTTTCTGGTCTGCACCAATTAAAACCTTTTCAAGAACAAGATGGTCAAAAATCGTCAGTTCATCAGTATACGATAATATTACTATCCGAAATGCAAATACTGTGAATAAACTATCACAGCTTGTAAAATAAGTTCCATAGAGACTTGGTTATAAGTATATAGTATTTTTGAAAGGAATGATTAAAATGAAACTGAAACTTTGGCATAAAAATACACTATCAGCCTTAACCATTGTGCTTGGAGGGTTTGTTCTCTTCAATTTAGCATTTTTGCTTGCATCATTTGTGATTATTTCTTCAATGAGACTTATGGGAATGCCTCAGGATGCAGCTCCGCATTTCTTAAGTAGGGTGTTATATTTAATACTGATCCTTCTGATTTGATTAGGTATTTTCAAATCGAAACTTAACACTTTAGTTAAGGCAACATTTTTAACAATGCCTTTAATGGTACTTCTTGTACTAATTGGATTGATTTTATATCAGCAGTCTCAGTTTTTAATCGCTTTAATTGGAGCGTTGGTAGTGATTACTGTACTTTTTTATCTGTATAAGAAAAAACTATCCTGGCAATATTATTTCGCAACAATATATGTTGCTGTACTAGGACTTTGTATAATGCTTTTCAGGATACAAATATACTAAACTGTAATAATTATTACAGTTTAGTTATTCAGGCTCGGCTTTACCGAGCTACCTTCTTCTGTACTTCTGGACTCCTGCTACTCCTGAATTCTATATACACAAAAAAAAGATGAAGCCGTTTAACGACTTCATCTTTTTTTGTGTGTATATTACTGTTTCATCGAAAGCATATTTACAAACAAGCGGTATGCG
>CAYQCA010000119.1:0-11741 GCA_964415835.1 uncultured Clostridium sp.
AGTCGTTCAGACTGAACTTTCCTCATTTCTTCTCTGGACATACATTCATATGTCTCATTCCAATAGGACATGTTTAACCCTCCCAAGTATAGATATTTAGTTGTTATTTCGCCAAACATCCCACCTGGAATGGCTTTTAGGGTTTACTGAAAAATTTCAGCCCCACACAAAAGCAATTGACTTAAAAATCTATTAAAATTTTTTCAATAATTATATTTTTTAGCACTACTATGATTTCACTGAGAAAAACAGTGAAAACTCGTTTATTTGTGGTAATTATATCCTTCTTCAAATGCTTTTAAATTTACATCCAAAACCTTTGCAGGAACAACTTCATTGATTGCCTCAATAAATATGGATTTATCAATACCCGCTAATCTAGCCATAACTCCGAGAAGAACAATATTTACTGCCTTTTGATTTCCGCAATCCTGGGCAATCTTCAAAGCATCCAGTGAATATATACGATGTTCTTTCTGCAAAGTATCAATAATATTTTCTGGATATTTTGCTTTACCTATAATTACCGGCATTGGATCAATTTGCTGTTCATTTATAATCATTTTACCATCTTTTCTCAAGTGGTCAATAGCTCTTAGAGCTTCAAGTTTTTCAAACGCCATTATAAGGTCAGCTTCTCCCTTTTCAATCAAAGGTGAATATACTTTTTTACCAAATTTTACATAGGTAACAACACTTCCACCTCTCTGTGACATTCCATGAACCTCTGAAACTTTAACATCAAAGTTCATTTTTAATGCAACGTTCCCTAAAACTCTACTGGCAAGAAGAGTACCCTGTCCTCCTACTCCAACTATTAAAATATTTAGTTTATCCATATTATTCACCCGCCCTTTCTATAGCATTGAAGCCACAAACTTTATTACAAAGCTTACAACCAACACAAAGTGCAGGATTTATTTCAAGATGCTCACCCTTGTCAACAATAGCAGGGCAGCCAATCTTCATACAAGCTTTACATTTTTTGCACTTATCCGAATTAATTCTCTGTGTTCCTTCAAATTTAACATTTTTAAGAAGTGCACAAGGTCTCTGAGAAATAATTACTGATGGCTCATCAGCCTCAATTTCTCTCTTAACTACCTGTTCAAACTCCTTTATATTAAATGGATCTACTACTGTAACCCTTTCAATACCAACTGCTTTACACAATAGCTCAAGATCGACCTGTTTTGTAGGCTCTCCTTTAATAGTAAACCCTGTTGTAGGATTATGCTGATGACCGGTCATACCCGTAATAGAATTATCAAGTATAATTACGGTTGAATTACCTTTATTATACACAATATCAATCAATCCTGTGATACCCGAGTGAATAAAAGTTGAATCACCTAGAATAGCAACTGTTTTCTTTCTGAACTCAGCTCCACGTGCTTTTTCCATACCGTGAGCAACCCCTATGCTGGCACCCATACAAATACATGTATCTATACTTTCATTTGGGGCAAGAGCGCCCAATGTATAGCATCCAATATCTCCACTAACATTTAATTTTAATTTTTTAAGAACGTAGAACATACCTCTGTGAGGACATCCAGGACACATAACCGGAGGTCTTACAGGTATTGGCTGGTCTGTGACAGCCTTTGTCTCAAACTTTTTGTCAAATAACTTCTCAGCAATTATTTGAGCACTTAATTCTCCCATTACAGGCAGTTTTTCCTTACCTATTACTTTAATCCCCATTTTCAGAATCTGGTTTTCAAAGAATGGCTCCAACTCTTCAACTACATATAGCGTTTTAACCTCTTGTGCAAATTCGGCAATAAGTTTATCAGGAATTGGATGAACCATGCCGATTTTTAATATTGATGCCTCAGGTGCTGCTTCTTTTACATACTGATACGCTATACCACTAGTAATAATACCTACTTCTTTGCTATGCATTTCAATTTTGTTGAGATCGCACTTATTGGAATATTCCCTTAAATCAGCCATTCTCTTTTCAACTACAACATGCCTTCTTCTTGCCATTCCAGGCATCATAACGTACTTGTTTGCATCTTTTACATAATCCTTAAGCTGATAATTTTCTTTCTCATTTATCTCAACTGAACTTTGTGAATGAGCTACTCTAGTTGATAAACGAACAATTACAGGAGCATCAAAATTTTCACTAATTTCAAAAGCTGATTTGACAAAATCTTTACATTCCTGACTGTCAGATGGCTCCAGCATAGGAACCTTTGAAGCTCTGGCATAAAATCTGCTGTCCTGCTCATTCTGCGAACTGTGCATTCCAGGGTCATCTGCTACCATTATAACTAATCCACCATTTACTCCGGTATAGGAAACAGTAAATAATGGATCCGCAGCAACATTTAAACCAACGTGCTTCATAGCACATATTGATCTGGCGCCGCTAATTGAAGCACCTATTGCAACTTCCATTGCTACCTTTTCATTTGGTGCCCACTCTGAATATATTTCGTCATATTTTGCAATGTTCTCTGTAATCTCAGTACTAGGAGTTCCAGGATATGCCGACGCAACTGAACAACCTGCCTCATATGCTCCTCTGGCTACAGCCTCATTGCCAAGCATAAGCTTTTTCATTTTAATCCCCCATCTCATCTCATCTTATATTTTAATACTTTATAACGCTAAATTAATTATCTTTAATATTATAAAGTATTATTAATATAAAGTAAATGGAGAATTTAAGACTTCATAAGCCTACAGACGGGTGCTCTTAAGTGCTAATATTAATCGTCATAAATTATTTCTAGTCTTACTTTATTATATTCTTCCTTTTTGTTTCTCTCTAATGAAAGTAGAATAAGCTCAATTTCATTTATCTTGCTATTCTTTCTATTTTTTTTCACCTCTTTTGGGTAAATTTTATAATCTACAATATTTTGAAATACTAGCGGCACCATTGCACCATTTTTATTTAAGAAATTCAACTCAAGTTTTACTATCTTTGAATCATAACGAGTTGTCCAATATGGATTATAGCCAATAGCCAATATTTTACCATCTATACCATAGTCGATGCTTCTAATTGTATTCTGGTCTTTCTGTAAATTTGAGAAAATACTCTTTAGCTTATCTATCTCAATATAATTCATTGATACTCCCCCATAAAACAAGTACATATTTCTAAAATATAATATGATATGTAAACCTTTTATGTTCCAGCCCCTCAAAATTTTCGTTCAACGCCCCTTTCCAGTATTCAAAGGCTATGGTATAATATTATAGTTTACAAAAAAATACTTAATTCTACATGAGGTAATATAATGAATACAAGAAAATTTACTTATATAATTAGTATAGTTGTTGGACTTTTCCTTTTTGTTTTAGGAACTGTATTCCTTTTTTATATAAATAATGCAACTCCCCCGAACGGTACAACACCTTTAAACGGTATTTTAGACGGTCTTAATGGAGCAACCAAGTTTAAGCCTATGAACTTTCTGGTGCTTATTGGTGATCAGTCCAGTGGTAATACAGATTCTATCATGGTAGTAAATTATAATCCTACCAGTAATGAAATAAGTATGGTTACCATACCCAGAGATACTAAGGTTAAATTAAAAAATAAAATATTGCCAAAGATTAACGCTGCATATGCTGCCGGTGGCCGTGAACACGAGGGGGCTATGTATGCTTCTGAGAAAATCAGTGATTTAACCGGCATAAATATAAATTACTATGTTCACATAAATATTTCATCTATTAAAAAAATTACTGATATGCTTGGTGGTGTATATTTTGATGTACCGGCTGATTTAAGGTACGATGACCCTGCACAGGATCTTTATATAGATCTGGATAAAGGGTATCAAATGCTCGATGGAGACAAGGTTGAACAATTACTTAGGTTTAGAAAAGCTGATTCAAGTAAGTATACCAAACAGGAACTTTCCGAATTGAAAAAATATTACGATGGCAGTGATATCAAGAGAACTGAAATGCAGGTAAAATTTATTAAAGAATTTATTTCACAGAAGGTTTCTATTCAAAATTTACCGAAGTTTAATTCTGTTATAAATTATGCTTTTAAAAACGTTATTACTAATATGACACTAACTGAAGCGCTAAAACTGACATCAGGTATTATAAATATATCTTCCGATAAGTTCAATACCTTCAGACTGGA
This sequence comes from uncultured Clostridium sp., assembly GCA_964415835.1. Lineage (GTDB taxonomy): Bacteria > Bacillota > Clostridia > Acetivibrionales > DSM-1351 > Ruminiclostridium. Next base: position 4,127 of record CAYQCA010000119.1, read on the forward strand.
TGGAGAGGATAAGGTAATAAGCGGTGGTTGGTATTACGTTTATAACGGAAATATGATAAATATTGAATCAAAAGAGTCAACCCCTGCTGAAGAAATAGTTTCCAAGTACTTTTATTCTACAGGCGGAATAGCTAACCCCTCCGGAGAAAAATATGTCCCGGAAGAGGAAGAAGAATCTAAGCCTTCAGTTAGCACAAAGAGTCCTGCATCGGCCACAAAGCCTGTTAAAAATCCTTCTAACTCTGAGACCAATCTCGAAGGTGATGGTAAGGATAAACCGTAAGAGCAGTAGTCAGAAGTTCAGGAGTTTAGAAGTATAGAATAGAACTCAGAAGACAGAAGTATAGTATACAGAATATGGTAAAGACCGCGTTTGCGGTCTTTTGTATGCAAAAAATAAAATCCCCCCTGATTACTGTAAAATCGCCCATAGAAACAATCTTTAAAATTTAATATAATTTTTTTAACATTTGTTCTATGAAAGGTATACATTTAATGAAAAAGCTTAATAGGGGAGCGTTTAACTGGTATATAGAAAATTCTGTTTCAAAGTATTTGGGTAAGCCGTTCAAAATAATTTCCATAAAAAATAATACTGTTCCTGCCATGCATGAAGCAGCAGTTTTTATTGGTGATATTTTTAATATTTTTGTAAAATCAGGTACAAACTCTTTTTCTTATGACCAATTTACCCAAGAGGCCTGGGGACTGAACTTTATAAAAAACAATTCTCAAGTAAAAACTCCTAATGTAATAGATGTTCTAGACATTGAAGGAACAGCACTTCTTACCATGGAAGCTATTGATGTAAAGCCTATAGAAACAAAGGAGGATTGGGAAGCTCTAGGTATCGGTCTTGCTACTCTTCATAAATCAAGCTGGATTAAATGCGGACTTGAGACTCATAGCTATTTAGGAATATTTAGACAAGATAATAGACCGATGGATACTTGGGAAGAATTTTTTGGTGAACGAAGGTTAAGAGATACAATGAAAATGGCAGTAGATGCCGGAAATATGACCTATGAGCAGTGTCTACCTATTGAAAAGCTGATAAATAAACTTCCACAAATCTGTGGCCCAAACCAAGCATTTTCTTTACTTCATGGCGACCCGTGGCCTGGTAATCTACTATTTGATGGAAAGCAAATGGTAGCGATAGATTGCAGCATTTATTATGGAAACAGAGAAATAGATTTATCTACTGTTGATTTTTTCTATCCAGTATCTGAACATTTTTTCAGCGCATATAATGAGGTTTATCCTATAGATTCAGGATATAAAGAAAGAAAGGCTTTGTGGCAAATCAATCAGTGGCTTGGTCACGTCACTCTTTTTGGAGCAGGCTATATGCAAAAATTAATGGATGCAGTAAATATCTATTTGTAAAAATGCATAGTATCTCTGAATAAAACATGGGTTAATAAGCATTAAATTTTTACAAAAGACCGCTATTTTCTGCGGTCTTTTCACATATACTAGTTCCTATTACTATTAAGTTCTGTCTTCTGAATTCTTATTCTATACTCCTATACTCCTATTACTCCTATACTTCTACCTTATGATGCCTAGGCGCTCTTTTCACTATTACTGCGGCTTTGGTAATCGCTGCAATAACGTCAACCTCAAATTGATTTCTAAGTGAATTTACCTTTGAATACAACTCTCCTTGTTCCGTAACTATGTATTTGGGAGGCAGATCATTCAGTGCAATTGCTGCAATATCAGCACGGCAGGTTTCACACTTGCACATATTAATATCATCAAGAATGCCTTCCATTAAATTATTAACTACTTCTTCCATATAATTTTTTATAGTAACCACAATATTTCGCCCCCTTAATCTTTCGAAAAACACTTCTTTAAGTATTCGTCAACAATATCTATAAATCCTCTAATTTGTCAATTTTATTTAATAGCGCCATCGAAATATCTTTAGCAACTATTCTCCCTGTCCATATCTCAAATGCTGAAATTCCCTGATTTATAAGCATTCCGAATCCATTTCTAATCTTGCACCCAGCTGCTTCGGCACTGCTTAAAAAACTTGTTTTTCTGGGAGAGTAAATAACATCATAAACAAGCTGATTTTTATTGAAACAAAAGTTATATCCATATGGAGTTGAATCCTCGTATGTACTCATACCGGCAGGAGTTGTATTAATGATAATGTCACTGCTTTCCTATTTCTTTGAAAACTCCGAAGAATCAGGCAATATGTAACTTACAACATTACCATAGTTATTTTTTAAGAGACTGACAATATTTTTGGCATTCTCCTCGCTCCTGTTTACAATTGTTAAATGTTTTACACCCTCAAGACACAGCTTAACAGCTATAGCTCTTGCTGTACCTCCTGCACCGAGTAAAATTACTTTTTTATTTGTAAAGCTGTTACTAAAACCTTGTTCAAAATCTCTTACAAATCCTTCAGCATCAGTGTTGTATCCTTTTAGTCTTCCGCCAACATTTTTTACTGTATTGACTGCACCCATTAACAATGCATCATTTGAAACTTCATCCAAATATTTGATTATATCTTTTTTATAAGGAACAGTAACGTTAAATCCTGAAAAGTTTTGGGCCTTTAGTCCTGTTACTGCATTTTCCAAACTACCCTTTTTTATATGAATAGGAATATAGATTGCATTTAAATTTAAATGTTTGAAGAGTGTATTATGAATAAAAGGAGACATTGTATGTTCTACAGGATCACCCACTACACCATAAAGTGCTGTTTTACCATTAACCACACGAACAATATCCATTAGCCACGCTCCCTGTAATTATTTAAATCTACTTTTTTCAATGTTCAATCTGTCTTTCTTCCATTGAGACCTCTTATTTATTCTTTCTTTCTGCTTTTTATTGAAGCTTTTTAATATTAGTTTTTCCGGACCTCTTTTTAATCTCACGTATAGTATTTCTTTTTTGTCTATTGGCTTTACAAGTATCGTAAACATATTTACTTTATTGCCACCATGAATGTCAGTAAATATCTGATCGCCTACAACTGCAATTTTTTCAGGTTCTAGTCCCAGTTCCTTGGCGGCTTTTAAAAAAGCTCTTCCGGAAGGCTTATAAGCCCTATGAATCGCTGTAACCGCTATATTTTTATTAAACCTTAGCACCCGCTTTTCTGCTGCATTTGATAGAATACATACCTTAAAACCTCGGTTTTTAAGATCAGATATCCATCCTATTGCATTTTCATCAGCATCCTTGGTATGCATTGGAACAAGAGTGTTATCGATATCGAGGATAAAACCTTGTATCCCTCTTTTCTTAAGCATATCCAGGTCAATATGTCTAATACTGTCGCAATATAAATCAGGGTAATAGTTTTCAATCATTTTTAATCTCCATTTTCAGATTCTAAATAAACTTTATAAGATTTAAACCATAATTTTCTTTTTGATATGTAAAATTATAGCTAAGATGCAATATAAAATCAATGGACGGTTTATTATTTACTATTCCTTACTGTTCCAAAACTTCTCCAGATTGATACCCAGGTTCCCGGTATCGGTTACCAGTTTATAGTGTTCCCAATGTTTTGGAAATAATTTTTTATAGTTTGCCTGAGAAAATCTTTCATCCAGTAATAAAACCATACCTGTATCACTTTCTGAGCGTATTACCCTGCCTGCGGCCTGGAGAACTTTATTCATCCCCGGAAACATATATGCATTTTCATAACCCATACCGGTTTTCTGATTAAAATAATTCATAATAATATCCTGCTCAGCACTTACTTGCGGTAGCCCAACCCCAACAATAACGGCGCCAATCAACCTGTCTCCCTTTAAATCTATTCCTTCGGAGAAAATTCCACCTAATACTCCAAAGCAAACAAAATATTCAGTACTATTTGGCTGAAACTGATTTAGAAAGCTCTCCCGCTCCTCTTCAGTCATAGAACTCTGTTGAACCATAGTTTGAACACAAGGATATTTTTCTGAAAATCTTGTATATACCTCATTCATATATTTATATGAAGGGAAATATATTATATAGTTTCCAGCCCTTTTTTGGATAGCTGCCCATATTATTTTAACTATTTTATCATAGCTTAGTTCTCTATTTTTGTATTTTGTTGATATATTATTATCAACCAGCAGGCAAAGATTTTTATTATCAAAGGGTGATACCAGATTCATATTATAATCATCCCTGTCTCCACCTAAAATATCCATAAAATAGCTGATTGGAGTTAGTGTAGCTGAAAACAGCACTGCTGACTTTCCTCTTTTAAGTGCATCTGCAAGCAAAAAAGAAGGATCAACACAAAAGAGTTTTACTCGCACCTCACTTCCTTTTCTTTCAATAAAAGTCACATATCTATTATCATAAAATTCTGCGATTTTTATAAATGAAATTGAACCGAAATATAACTCCAATAATTGGTCAAATCCTTCAATATTCCTGTTTTGGTTGCTAAGAATCCATTCTTCTGATTCATGGATGAAATAATTCAACATTTTATATAAATCATTCAATTCATCTTTTCTGACAAGAAAACCCTCATCAGAACACTGTTTTCTTAGTGCAACCATATAAGTATTTATTTTATTCAATATATTTGCCATCTTTGGTAGTTTTGTTTTCATTATCTTTTTGGCTTCAAGAAATGCAGATTTATTCAGCTCAGCAGAAAACATTTCTCTAGCCCTGTCTACAAGGTTATGGGCCTCATCAACAAGAAAAACATAATCGGCGGAATTGTTTAAAAAGAATCTTTTGAGATAAACCCTCGGATCAAAAGCATAATTATAGTCACATATTACGCAATCTGCCCATATGGATAAATCCAGGGCAAACTCAAAGGGACAAACACAATGCTTCCTGGCATATTGCTCTATAACTTCTCTTGAAAGATTTTCAGAATTTTCAAGTATATCTAAAAGAGCAGCATTGACCCTGTTAAAATGCCCTTTTGCATATTCACAGTAATCCCGATTACAGCTGCCCTCTTTATTAAAACAGATTTTTTCTTTTGCTGTTAGTGTTATAGTTCTAAACCTAAGCCCGGAATTTCTCATCATTGAGAAAGCTTCCTCTGCTACTTGCCTTGTTATGGTTTTAGCAGTCAGATAGAATATTTTTGTTATTTTTCCTTCCCCCATTGCCTTCACCGAAGGAAATAACGTGGATATTGTTTTTCCAATACCTGTGGGTGCCTGAACAAAAAGTTTCTTCTCCTGTATTATAGTCTTATAAACTGCTACAGCCAATTCTCGCTGACCTTTTCTATAGCTTTCAAAAGGGAATTGAAGATTCTGTACAGATAAATCCCTGTGCCTGCTCCATTTATCCGACATGGCCGCCCATACAAGATACTTGTTCAAAAGTTCCCAAACAAAAATCCGAAGCTCTTCAAGCTCATAGTACTCTCTTATTCTCTTAATTTCTTCAGTATCAATCTGATAATATGTCAGCTGAACTGATATTTTGCTAAGTTCATTTTGTGTAGCATAAATAAAGGCATAACATTTTGCTTGAGCCCAGTGTAGAACGCTAAAATCATCATCGATATATTCCAGCGGTCTGGATGTAGACTTAATTTCATCAATTACAATACAATCAGGCTCTGAAATTATTCCGTCTGCACGGCCCTCAAGTTTAAAAAGAAACCCTTCAACTTCATAATCATAGGAAAGATAAACCTCTTTATTATATTTTTCTCCGCCCTCTTTTTGTATTTTTTGATGAATCCTGGTTCCATCCAGCATTCTGGTAGATGAAACAAGCCTGTTATCTATATCGCCAGACCTTAGTAAAAGTTCCACAAGATTTCTTATTGATATTTTTATCTCCGGTTTATTCATAGTTTACCCTTGTATATTTAAATATCGAACATTTGTTTCACTATACAAATATACATTTTCCGGGCAATCTTTGCAATATAATTTTAATTATCAGTTTACTAAATTTATTTCTTTAAATAACCTTTTTTAATTGAATCCTCTATGATTTCCTTTGCATATTCCCAAAGTTCCGGAGCGTTTTCTTCTAAAATTCTATTTCTTTTCAGTACCTTTTCACTTGTAACTCCGGGTTTCTGCCAGGTATGTCCATTGGTGCTGTAATTAAGAATCAGAGGCTGAAGTCTGTCCATACAAGCAGCAAATATTGCCTCAGCTGTTTTCAACTCCTCAAACTCTCTCCACAAGGCAAAAAGCTCGTCGGCCTGATCTTTCGGCAAGATGTTAAATAGCCTGTTTGCAGCTTTTTGTTCTCTTTCCTCTTTGTCTTCATATCCCTTTTCATCATAGCAAAAGGTATCACCGGCATCTATTTCAACCAGGTCATGAACAAGTACCATTTTAACTACCTTACTTATATCAACGTCTTTTTTTACAGAATATTCCGAAAGTAAAATTGCCATCATTGCAAGATGCCATGAATGCTCGGCATCATTTTCATTTTTTTGGGTTCCGATAACTACATTTTGACGAAGTATCTGTTTTAGCTTATCTATTTCTCTTATAAACTGCATTTGTCTTAATAATCTTTCGTTAATCAATTTATGGCCTCCAAAATAAATTTTATATAATTTATCATAGCTTTATCTTTTCAAAAATGCAATAATGAGAGGAACAATTGTACCAATAATAGATATTGCTGCAGCACCAATACTGCCCAATCTATTTTTATCATCCTTCCAAAGGCTTACAGCGTATGACAAGCCATAGTATCCCGCCCACAACATAAAAATAGCAAGTAAAAAGATCACTGATCTTCGCTCTCCTTTTTCAATTATTTAGAACCTTTTATTTGTGATGAATGAAATATAAGTCCTGTTCTTCTTATATTTACTGAAACGTCCACATTAACCTCTGCCTCTTTATAGTGCTTTAGCCAGTTATATTTTTCCCATTCCTGTATTGTCAAAAATTTTCCAGCAAAGCGGTGTCCAAATTTAAAGATATCAGCATTTAATTCCTGAGTCTTCTTGATTGTTTCTAATATTCCTTTTTTAAGCACCTCTTCTGTCTGTTTATTCAAGATCTTTATCATATCGGTATTCTCATATGGCAGCCTACTCTGTATAGCTCCAATATCGCCTTCTATTTCAATAATTACATCAATAACAGGCTTGCCTTTATTAAAGTATCCTTTGATTTTCGGTTTTCTTCCTAAACGTATATCCAGAGGGATAGCATCACCAGGTTTTTTCTTATCCTCCAATATTAACGTGCTTCTTTTAAATTTTCCTGAAACCATTAAAAAATATCTGGTTTCCATTGAATTCAATGATCCAACCATTTTGTCTCCATCAAATAAGGCTGTACCTACATATTCCCGCTTTGCGACCCCTTCACGGGGAACTTCGCCGGGAGAAAAGCCCTGGTTTACTTTCAAAGGAGCATCACCTTTGTTTTCATCTGATATAAGCTTAAACTCATTAATTCCCGCATATGATGCATATGTCTGGTGATCGCTTGATACCATGCCTTGATAAAAATCATGGAATAAAGCTCTGGGAAAATAACTTGTATTACCAGATTGCTTTTGCATTAGTTCAATAGATTTAGCCAGACTATCGCCTATATTTGCTTTTTCTTCTTTTATAAAATCTTTCGCCGAGCCTTTTACAATAATAACATTCATT
>CAYQCA010000120.1:0-11688 GCA_964415835.1 uncultured Clostridium sp.
TGGATTATCCTAATTAGCGGGACTGCTATGCAACATTGTATAATTAGTTGCGAAATGGAGGGATAATCATTAGCTTTGCAACAGGGTTATTTTTTTTTGTTTTTTGAAAAAAATCAGATCATTTCAAAGTTCACAGGGAAAGTCCGGCTCGAGAGAGTCGGACTTTTTGCATTTAATAAAGTCTGAATCTAAATTAAGTTCTTAAATTTGCATGAATTTAACATTCTAATATCGAAAATTAATGTTTGAACAGACTTTTAAAAATATAGATGATATCTTGCGTAAGGATGCCGGATGTGGGAGCGAATTAGATTATGTAGAACAGACATCCTGGATTCTGTTTCTAAAGTATTTAGAAGATCTGGAAATAGACAAGGCAACTGAAGCCGAACTAAAAGGAAAAACATATACTCCCATTCTTAATCCCGAATATCAATGGAGTAATTGGGCCATGCCTAAGGATAATGAGGGTAATCTTGATTATAACAGAGCGCTGACGGGCGACGACCTAAGGGATTTTGTAGATCATTCTCTATTCCCCTACCTTAAACAATTTAAGCAACATGCCGAAAGCCCGGATACCATCGAATATAAAATGGGAGAAATATTCAGCGAATTGAAAAACCGTATCCAAAGCGGTTACAATTTGCGTGAAGTAATCAACTTGATTGATCAACTGCGTTTCCGGACCCATGCCGAAAAACATGAAATGAGTCACCTGTACGAATCCAAGATAAAGAATATGGGGAATGCCGGACGAAATGGGGGAGAGTATTACACTCCTCGTCCCTTAATTTCGACCATTGTAAAAGTGGTGGACCCAAAGATTGGCGACAAGATTTACGATGGAGCAGTTGGCTCGGCTGGCTTCCTTTGTGAAGCATTTATGTACCTTAAAAACAGCAAAAATCTTTCAAGCAAGGATTACGAAACCTTGCAGAAGAATACTTTTTATGGCAAAGAAAAGAAATCGCTGGCTTACATTATAGGTGCCATGAATATGATATTTCACGGTGTAGAGGCTCCCAATATCATTCATACCAACACACTGTCCGAAAATATTTCCGACATACAGGAGAAAGATCGTTACAGCGTAGTACTGGCCAATCCTCCCTTTGGCGGAAAAGAGCGTGCCGAAGTTCAGCAAAACTTCCCGATCAAAACCAGTGAGACCGCTTTTCTTTTTCTGCAACACTTCATTAAGATACTTAAAGCAGGAGGTAAGGCTGGGGTAGTTATTAAAAATACCTTCTTAAGTAATACTGACAATGCTAGTATAAGTCTGCGGAAACTCCTGTTGGAAAGCTGCAATCTGCATACCGTATTGGATCTGCCCGGCGGAACATTTACCGGAGCTGGAGTAAAGACTGTCGTTTTATTTTTCCAAAAGGGAGAACCTACTCAAAATGTTTGGTTCTATCAATTGAACCTGGATCGCAACCTGGGTAAAACCAACCCTCTGAATGAGTCCGATCTAGCTGAATTTGTTGAACTCCAAAAGACTTTTGCCAACAGTGAAAACTCTTGGAGCGTAAACGTAAAAGACATCGATCCAACCACCTACGACCTAAGCGCAAAAAATCCCAACATAAAGGAAGAAGCAACCCTTCGCCAACCCCGGGAAATCCTGGAAGAAATGAAAGCCCTGGACGAAGAATCCGCCGAAATCCTAAACTCAATACTTGGCATGCTATGAAACAAGGAGACAAAAATAGCCTGCCAAAAGGTTGGGAGATGAAGAAGCTGGGGGAGGTTTGTACAGTTATTGCTGGCCAATCCCCCGAAGGAATTTATTATAATTCAGAAGGAAACGGGTTGCCTTTTTATCAAGGGAAAAAAGAATTTAGACTTAAATACATTGGAGAGCCTACTTGTTGGACTAGTAAAATAACAAAGGAGGCAGAAGCCAATGATATATTAATGTCAGTACGTGCGCCTGTTGGACCTGTTAATTTTGCTACACAAAAAGTTTGTATTGGTAGAGGTTTGGCTGCTATTAGAGCTGGGAAAAAGATAGATAATGTATATCTATTTAACTATTTATTAAAACACGAAAATGAAATAATAGGTAATGAAGGGGCTGTTTTTAACTCTATTAATAAATCTCAAATAGAATCAATAGAAATTCCCCTCCCTCCATTAGAAGAACAACAACGCATAGTAGCCATATTGGATGAAGCCTTCGAAGCCATAGAAAAGGCAAAAGCCAATGCCGAACAAAACCTTAAAAACACTAAAGAACTATTTGATAGCTACCTACAAGCAATCTTCGAAAACAAAGGCAAAGATTGGGGAAAAAAAACGTTGCAAGAGGTTGTTGATGATAGATGCACTTTATCATATGGAATAGTTCAACCAGGGGCTGATTTTCCAAATGGATTGCCTGTAGTAAGGCCAACTGATTTGTCATCAAAATATATATATTTAAAAGGTCTTAAATTGATTGATCCAAAATTTTCAGAATCGTATAAAAGGACCACATTGGTGGGAAATGAATTATTACTTTGTGTTCGAGGAAATACAGGTGTAATATCTATTGCTACCAAAGAATTGTATGGAGCTAATGTAACAAGAGGAATTGTTCCGATTTGTTTTAATTCAAAAATTCTCAATTTTGACTTTGGATATTATCAGTTTATTTCCAGTTTCATTATTAAACAAATTAAGAGTAAGACATATGGGACTGCACTAATGCAAATCAATATAGGTGATCTAAGAAAGATTTTAATACTTATTCCTTCTCTATCCGAACAAAAGTCAATCGTCCAGAAACTAGATGCTCTGTCGTCAGAAACCAAGAAGCTGGAAGCATTCTACCGGAAAAAGCTGGAAGATTTAGAAGAGCTAAAAAAGAGTATCCTGCAAAAAGCATTTAGCGGTCAGCTTTAATAATTAAGCTGACCAATGCCACTTATTCTATGATCCAGTAAATGATCCTGTAAAGTAATTGGATTATTTTTACTGTTTAGGGTCGAAAATACGAAATCTGTATGGAGATAATAACTAATTTTTATATCTTTGTTATCATATAATATAGTATTTATGCGAATATCTCACATAAAAATAGAAAACTTCAGGGCTATACAAAATCTTGATTTTGAATGTGGCGAACGAATCAATGTTTTTGTTGGCGTAAATGGTGCCGGAAAATCTACATTCTTATCCGCTTTGAATTATCTTTTTTCATGGTTTTTTGCCCGTATAAAGAATGCTAAAGGACGAGGGGCATTTCTAACAGATAAAGATATCACAATAGGTAAAAAGTATTGCTCTATAGAATTGACCCTCGATGATGGGACTTCGTGGAAATTGTATAAACAAAAATCTACCGATCGTTCTAAACCTTTGGAAAAGACTGAGCTGGAAAAGCTGACCAGTTTAGTAAACCAGATTGTGAACGATTATGAGACGGATCCGGAGCATTGTGCTTTGCCTTTGTTTGTGAGTTATGGGGTGAACCGATCCGTAACAGATGTTCCGGTGCGCCTTAAAAAGAAGCATGCATTTGATCCTATGCAAGTGTATAATATGCCCGTAAGTAATAGTTTGAATTTCAGGGATTTCTTTGAGTGGTACCGTGAGCGCGAAGACATCGAAAATGAACAGTATCGTAGATCCGGAAGTTTAGTGGAAGATAGTCAGATAAAAGCTGTGAGAGAGGCCATTTCACAAATTATGCCTGGTTATGGAAATTTTCGTGTACAGCGCAATCCTCGTGCGGTTGTTATGGACAAGGGGGATACAACGTTTTATTTTGAACAACTTTCTGAAGGGGAAAAATGCTATATTACGTTAGTTTCAGATATCGCCAGGCGTTTGGCAATTGCAAACCCAAACACGGAGAACCCGTTGGATGGGAAGGGAATTGTATTAATTGATGAGGTGGATCTGCACTTGCATCCCACGTGGCAATCGGAAGTGGTGGCTCGTTTGCGTAAAACATTTTCTTCTTGCCAATTCTTCTTAACGACTCATTCACCTCACATAGTATCGAATATTAAAACCGACGACAACGAAAAGTTTGTTACCATGGCGCAAGGTGAAGTTTTGCAATCTGGCTTGAAGCCTTTCGGACAGCCCATCGACTTGATACTTCTTAATTCTTTTCAGATGAAAGGGTTGAGGAATCAGGAAATGCAAGAGCATATCGAAAAACTATGGAGTAGCCTGGAGAAAAAAGAGTATGAGACAGACGAGTTTAATCGTAATTTTGAATGGCTGAAACGGCATCTTGATCCTTCCGATGAGGAGTTCGTTCGTATTATGCTTGAAAAAGCAAAACTAAAGAAGGAAGCGCGATGAGGCATATTGAAAAGAAAAAGCCTATTCCGGAGTTTTTGAGTTTTATACGAAATGGACCTCATTCTAATTGGCAAGATATACATGATGAACCCAGTTGTCCGGGTTTGTATCGTAACTGTCGCGACCATATTTTGATAGAGGAGCAGGATTGTATGAGTGGATATACTGAGATGCCTCTGGATTCCGAAGGTAATATTCACATAGACCATTTCAAGAAAAAAGGAATGTTTATAACCGAAACTTTCAATTGGAACAACTTTATTGTGGATTCGCTGGAGAGTGGTTATGGTGCCTGTTATAAAGATAGCCATATAAGTAATGTTAGCGATTACAACAAATTGATAAATCCGGTAGAAGAAGACCCTCAGTACTATTTTACCTATCAATCAAATGGAAACATGGTTCCAAAAAGTGGTTTAACCTCTTCCGAATTAGAAAAGGCCAAATTTACACTGGCAACATTTAATCTAAATCATGTATTCCTTCGTCAAAAGCGTTTGGGAATTATGAAGTTGGCTGAGCAATATAAAGATATGCTTACAAAGGAGGAGATTGTTTCTTCACTTGCCTGCTGTGGTTTTAAAAGTGTAGTAGAATCTGTTTGTGACCATATGGATTAGTCATAATAAATTGTTAACTCATGGAAAGAATCGCATTAATCAGAAGTCAAGAATATTGGTTGTCAAAGATTCAGATAGATCTTTTCAATGAAGTTGAAAAGTTTATGAAGAAAAATGAATTGAATCCTACTCAACTAGAACAGAGATCTGGATTTTCAAGAACCCAAATTAGTCAGATTCTTGATGGAGATGCTAACCTTACAATATCCGAACTAGTAGATTTGTCCTTAGCCCTAGGATTAGCCCCTCATTTATCTTTTGAAGATTTATCTTTTGTTAAATAGATTACTATAATCTTATAATATTTATTACTACTATACTATTAATATAATTCACTATGTTTTTAAGAGAATTAAAATTATGGAATTTCCGAAAATATGGAAAGGCTGAATTTGAATTAGATAAACCACATTTACATGTTGAATTCAAAAAAGGATTAAATGTATTAATTGGTGAAAATGATTCAGGTAAAACAGCCATATTAGATGCAATTAAATTAGTTCTGAAGACTCATGCCTATGAATGGATAAGAGTGGAAGAAAAAGATTTTCACAAAGGAACAGATAAGCTACGGATAGAATTGATATTTGATAATTTAAAATCTGAAGAAGCCAAAAACTTTATCGAATGGTTGGGGTGGGAAGGTGATGGAGATCAAGCAAAACCAATACTTAAACTGATTCTTCAAGTAGAAAAAAATAAAGATAGAATTCTACCATCAGATGTGAAAGCAGGAATGGACGATGTGGGTTACACGCTTGATGCTGAAGCTAGAGACTATCTTAAAACCACTTATCTTAGGGCTTTACGAGATGCAGATAGCGAGTTAATAGCCAAGAAAAACTCACGTCTTTCACAGATACTTAAAGAACATGATCTTTTCAAAGAAAAAGACGGAATAGTTCATCCCTTTGTGGCAAATTTTAAAAATGCAAATAAGGAAATTAAAGAATGGTTTAACAAATCAGAAGAAAATGAAGGAGGAAAACCAAGCAACAAAAAGCAAATTAAGGATGTGATTGATTCCTTTTTATCTGCTTTCATCTCTGATCAATATAAATCCAATATTACATTAAGTGACGAAGAAATAAAATCTATTCTTGAAAAAATATCTCTTGGAATAGATGGAATGTCTAATCTTGGGTTAGGAACTTTGAATCGTCTTTTTATGGCTGTTGAACTTTTACATTTGAAAAAACAATGGGATGGTTTAAAATTGTGTATGATTGAAGAATTGGAAGCTCATTTGCACCCACAAGCCCAGATGAAAGTGATTGAAGCGCTACAGAAAGAAAAAAACGTTCAATTTATATTAACGACACATAGTCCTAATCTGGCTTCAAAAGTTAAACTCAATGAATTAATTTTGTGTAATGGCAACGATGTTTATTCTTTAGATAAAAACACAGGGATAGGTGAAGAAGATCATAAGTATTTAGAACATTTTTTGGATGTGACAAAATCGAATTTATTCTTTGCTAAAGGAGTAATTATTGTTGAAGGTTGGGCAGAGCAAATTTTAATTCCAGTTATAGCAAAAAAACTAGGATATGATTTAAGCGCTAAGGAGGTTTCAATCGTTAATGTAGGATCTACAGCATATTTGCATTTTGCTAGAATATTTCTTCGGGATGATGGGAAGATAATTAATGTACCCGTGGCAATTGTAACGGATTTAGATAACCGACCCAAGAGTGATGATGATACATTTGATGAAGCGGAAGCTGCAAGTAAATTGGCGCAAATAAAAAAGAAGATCGGAAATTTAGATCAAACTAATATTACTCTCAATGTAGCCAAAGAATGGACTTTAGAATGGTGTCTTTATAATTCCTCTCTTTCAGAATTATTTAAGGAGTCAGTTTCAGAAGTCCATTCAGGAACAGAAAGCTTCAAGAAAAATACAAAAACAGACACATGGGATCCCAATTTTCAAAAGACCCTTATATCTAAATTGAAAAAAGCAAAAGGTTATTCACCTTTGGATAAAGTAGCTGTAGCTACTGTAATGGCTAACAAAATAGAAGAACAAGATCCTTCTATCACTCCTGACGATGAATATCTGCGATATATTATTGATGCAATAAAACATGCTTGTAAAGAAAATGGTGATTGATCCGAAACATATACATGAGAGTGAACAGCTATTCATCAAAGGAAATACTTTTGATCCGGAAAGACTTGATTTTATAAACAATCTTGGTACATGTGATTTGCTAGCTGTTCCAGGAAGCGGTAAAACTACTGCTCTGATGGCAAAATTATATTGCCTGTCAAAACAATTACCATTTGATGATGGTTCAGGGATTCTTGTACTGGCGCATACAAATGCAGCAGTGGATGAAATTGAGAAAAAGCTAAAACCTCATTGTCCACGATTATTCGAATATCCCAACTTTGTTGGGACAATTCAGGGTTTTGTGAATAAGTTTTTAGCTAATAATGCCAACTTTGAAAAATATGGTTCATACATTGCCAAGAATGATGATGATGCTTATATGAATGAAGCAAAATCATTTTTTTATTCTTTAAAGTGGTCAAAAAAAGGTTCAGAAGACATGAATCTGATAAATAAACTATTTGGGAAAGTAAATATTGGGAAAGAAGGGACTTTCGAAGAAAAAATAGCCGCTATATTATTATTTATACAATATTTTGAACTTGACATATTAAAACGTAAAATATATTACAATCAATCAACATTTTACACGTATGAAGGCAGTAGTCAAAAATATTATTTAGAATTAGAAAGTTGGCGTGAAAGTTTGCTTAGTAAAGGCATATTGACATATAAAGACTCGTTTTATCTTGCGTGGTGGTATCTGAATAAACATGAAAACTTTAAGTTTCAATTGCAACATCGATTTAAATATGTTTTTATTGATGAAACGCAGGATTTAGATAATAATCAAATAGCTATTATTGATAATATATTTTTTACAGAGGAATCTAAAACCGTTATTCAACGTGTAGGGGATATAAATCAAGCTATTTATAGTACTAGTAAGAAAGTAAAGGTAGAGTGTGATTGGATATCTAGAGAGATAATAGATTCACATAAATACAAAGATTTATATTTAAATGGCTCAAACCGACTGACTAAATCAATAGCTGATATTGTTGATTGTTTTACATTAAGCGATGAAGATGGTAGATTTAGGGTTGAAGGAAAAAGAATATTGCCTCATGGCGATATTCCTCCGATTTTAATTCTTTTCGACAAAGAAACAAAAGGGGATACACTTAAAGAAGAATTTGGTAATTTAATTAAATCTTATAGATTGAATGAGATTGAAGAAGCAAAAAATGGATTTAAAATAATCGGATGGGTCGGAGAAAAAGAAGATGAAAGTAAGCTTTGTTTAAATTCATATTTCGGATATACAAAGAAACAGAAATTACAAAAAGATGAGTTTGATTCTTTGAGCGAACAATTGTGCTTATTTGCAAACAAAGGAAAAACATTGAAAGAAGCTCGTCAATCATTGCTTAACGCCTTAATTTATATATTAAAGCTTGAAAATTTAAAAATACAAAGAACCATAAGAGAAAATAAAGTAGAAAGATATTATAATAGCAATGAGCTGATAAACCATATTAAAACCATTCAAGGTGAAAATGCTTATGACTCATTTAAAAGGCAGTTGTATGAATGGTCTTTAAATTTAACTCTGAAAAAGGATATTGAGGAATTATATCAATCATTTAGTTGTTTTATTAATTCAGAATTCAAGGATTGGTTTGGTCTCTCATTGAATAGTAAAGTCCAAAAATTTATTGGTAGTAAATATCTTCCACTCCAAAATACTGAGGTTGTGGAATCTGCTGAAGTTGAGCAACATAAAGATATAGGTATTGAAGTGGCAACAGTACACTCTGTTAAAGGACAAACCCACTGTGCTACAATGTATGTTGAAACCGATTATTATAAATACGAAACTCAAAAGCTAAGAGCAGTTAAGAAAAAAGCTACTAAAAAAACTGATGAAGAATTGAAACCCAATCCTTTATTCAAGCAAAGACAAAACTACGAACTCCCTACACAAAAGCAGGCATTAAAAATGATGTATGTAGGGTTTTCGCGTCCTACACATTTACTTTGTTTTGCTGCTTTAAAAGAAAATGTTGAAACTCAATTAGGTAGTTTTCACAGTGCTGGATGGGAAATAACAGATATAACTGAGAGAAAATAAAAGTGCTTGTTTATTAATATTATTACCACTATAATTATCATTAACTAAAAATGTGTATCTTGCGGAGCATTGCTAATTAGTATGTAGATTGTGAACGAAGCGGAAACAAGAGCGGAATTGATTGACCCTAAGCTGAAGGCTTGCGGATGGGGTGTTGTAGAGGGGTCTAAGATTCTTCGGGAATACCATATTACCGCGGGTAAGATTCAGGCGGGTGGCGGACGGGCTAAAAAGCTTACGGCCGACTATGTACTGGTGTATAAGGGTATCAAGCTGGCTGTGATTGAAGCGAAAAGCAGTGACTCGGTTGTAGGTGAAGGGGTGGCGCAGGCTAAATTGTATGCGGAAAAGCTGAAACTGGGAACTACCTACGCTACCAATGGTAAAGAAATATATCGTATCTGTATGAAGACGGGTACAGAGGGTTTGGTTGCCGATTTCTTTACTCCGGATGAGCTGTGGAATAAAACGTTTACGGTTCAGAATGAATGGCGGGAGCGCTTTGCTGCTGTTCCGTTCGAAGATAAAAGCGGTTCGTGGCAGCTTCGCTATTATCAGGAGATTGCTGTTAAGAATACTTTGGAGGCTATTGCCAACAACAGGGATCGGATTTTGCTTACGCTTGCTACGGGTACGGGTAAGACTGCCATTGCTTTCCAGATTGCCTGGAAGTTGTTTCAAACGCGCTGGAACTTGCAGCGTGATGGTAAACGCAGGCCTCGTATTCTGTTTTTGGCGGATCGTAATATTTTAGCGGATCAGGCATATAATGCGTTCTCGGCTTTTGCAGAGGATGCGCTGGTTCGTATCAAACCTAAGGAGATTAGCAAGAAGGGGAGTGTTCCTACCAATGGTAGTATCTTTTTTACCATTTTCCAGACGTTCATGAGTGGTACGGATGCAGAGGGTAAACCGATGCCTTATTTTGGTGAGTATCCTGCCGATTACTTCGATTTGATTATTATTGACGAGTGTCACCGGGGAGGGGCCAACGACGAGGGGAACTGGCGTGGTATTTTGGAATATTTCGCTCCGGCTGTTCAGTTGGGATTAACGGCTACGCCTAAACGGAAAGACAACGTGGATACGTATAAATATTTTGGCGAGCCGGTATATATCTACTCTCTTAAAGAGGGGATTAACGATGGCTTCCTTACGCCTTTTAAGGTGAAACGGATTAATACTACGATAGACGATTATATATACACCAGCGACGATACAATCATTGAGGGTGAGATAGAAGAGGGGAAGTTGTATACCGAACCGGATTTTAATCGTATCATTGAAATCAAAGCTCGTGAGTCGAAACGGGTGGAGATTTATATGAATCAGGCCAATCAGAAGGAGAAGGCTATTATTTTCTGTGCTACGCAGGATCATGCGGCTGCTGTACGCGATCTGGTCAATCAGCAGAAAAAGAGTAAGGCGCCTCACTATTGTGTGCGTGTAACAGCTAATGATGGCGAGATAGGGGAACAGTTTTTACGGGAATTTCAGGATAATGAGAAGACTATTCCGGCTGTTCTTACCACTTCGCAGAAGCTGTCTACCGGGGTGGATGCCCGTAATATCCGGAACATCGTATTGATGCGTCCCGTTAATTCAATGATTGAATTCAAACAGATTGTGGGTAGAGGAACTCGCTTATTTGAAGGTAAGGAGTTTTTTACTATTTATGATTTTGTGAATGCATACCATCATTTTTCTGATCCGGAATGGGATGGAGAACCTTTGCCTCCGGATGAAGAACCGTCTACCAAAGCAGAATGTATCAATGTGCCTTACGAAGTGAAACCGCCCAAAGAAACGGATGGTGAAGAGGATAAAGGGGTTGAGCGGCCCAAAATCGCCAAAATTAAGTTGAAGGATGGCAAGGAGCGTGAAATTCAGTTTATGATTGCTACCTCTTTCTGGAGTGCTGACGGGAAGCCTGTTTCGGCAGAGGAGTTTCTGAATAATCTTTTTGGTGAATTACCTAAGCTGTTTTCCAGTGAGGAGGAGCTTCGTGCCATTTGGGGTAATCCTACTACCCGTAGGGTTTTATTAGAGAAACTGGAAGATGCAGGTTTTGGTAAGGCTGAGCTCAGTACATTACAAACGTTGATTAATGCAGAGAATAGCGATCTTTTCGATGTGCTGGAGTATGTCTTTAACAGTGATATAAAACCCATAAGTCGCGAGGATCGTGTTGCTGCTTCACAGTCGAATATCTTCGCTATTTTGAACGATAAACAAAAGGAGTTTATTGAATTCGTTTTAAGTAAGTATATCGAAACAGGGGTAGAGGAGTTGGATCAGGATAAACTTCCTACTCTGTTGATAAACAAATATCAATCTCTCGAAGATGCCAAAGCAATTCTGGGGGAAGTTTCAAGTATCTCTTCGCTTTTCATCAATTTTCAGAAGCATCTATACAATAACCTGCGGGCATAATTGTAAGTAATCACTGCACTAAATTTACGCAATTTGTAATCAATTTATCGAACAAGATAGAAGCTCTGTCTTGTAAAACTCTTGCTGTAAATATACCTTAAACATGGTATTGGGGGAGAATGGGGTGGGGGTTACCTTTG
>CAYQCA010000121.1:0-11680 GCA_964415835.1 uncultured Clostridium sp.
AATATTACTTCCTTCTGAGTTTCTGGGTGTACTATTTTTGTTTTGTATGAATGCAACGCCTGACGGGAAATTAAAGAACCTTCAATGTCAGAATATAATGTATCCCCGTATATAGGGAACCCCATAGCCTGACAGTGAACTCTTATCTGATGAGTTCGTCCTGTTTCCAGCTTAAAAAGGAGCAGAGCTGCATTAAAATGAGGGAAGCTTTCCAAAACTTCATAATGGGTTATGGAAGGGGCGCCTGTATCTGCAATATGCCTGAGCATTATACTGTCCGGTTTTCTTTCTATTGGCATGTTTATGGTTCCCCGTATTGAGGTTGGGATTCCCTGAATAATACCAAGGTATTGCTTTTTGAATATATTCTGGTGCATTTGTTGAATCAATGCTTCCTGTACATACTGATTTTTAGCAAAAATAATTATGCCGGAAGTATCCCTGTCAAGCCTACTTACCGGTCTTACCTTTTTGGTGACGCCCTGTTGCTTCAAATAATAAACAATACCGTTTGCGATAGTTGAATCCGGATGGCTGCAGGTTGGATGTACAACAATTCCCGGCTGCTTATTGAGAACCAGAAGACAGTCATCTTCATAAACAATATCTATTGGTATATTCTGAGGTTCAATATAATCATTTTGCTCTTCAAGTTCGAGTACGACTTTAAGTTTGTCGTTTTCTCCAGCTATATGAGTAACCTTAACAGCAACATCATTTATTAATATTTTTTGTTGGTTTTTTAGCTTGTTAATAAGTCTGGTAGAAAGCTCAAGTTTGTTTTTTAAAAGATACTTTACCTGCTTGCCGATTTCTTCGGCTGTTACAATGTGTTCTAAAATCATTATGGCCTCCTCAAGATATTTTAACTTAGAACAAGCTT
The DNA here is from genome assembly GCA_964415835.1 of uncultured Clostridium sp. Taxonomy (GTDB): domain Bacteria; phylum Bacillota; class Clostridia; order Acetivibrionales; family DSM-1351; genus Ruminiclostridium. The sequence continues at coordinate 884 of CAYQCA010000121.1, forward strand.
TATTATAACAAATTATCGGGAAGTGTGAATTAGATTTCACTGTTGTTTCAATGAAATCAATATTATATAATGTTCATAAAGTTAATTACTGATAAATAGACGAAAGAGGATTTAGCTAAATGGACATTAAAACAAGAGAATATTTGAACGTGAATTTTGAAATAGAGGATAGAGTTATTGAACTTGCTGAACAAGCTGAAAATAATGCGAAAAAGGTATTTGAAAGAATTGACGGAATCAAGCAGATAAATCAGTTAAAAGTTATCAAGGCTATGCAGGATAACAAGCTAAGCGATTCACACTTCAACGGAACAACCGGTTACGGCTATGATGACAGGGGAAGGGAAGTGCTGGACAGTGTATATGCAAATATATTCAACGCTGAGGATGCGTTGGTAAGGCACCAGATTGTATCCGGAACGCAGGCCCTCGCACTATGCTTATTTGGAAATTTAAGGCCGGGGGATGAGCTTGTTGCGGTAACCGGAAAACCTTATGATACGCTTGAAGAGGTCATAGGTATCAGGGGTGAAAATTGTGGATCCTTAAAGGAATTCGGTGTTAGCTACAAGCAGGTAGAGTTAAAGCAGGATGGAAAACCGGATCTTGAAAAAATTAAAGAGGTGGTTTCACCAAAAACAAAAATGGCCATGATTCAGCGCTCAAGAGGTTATTCCTGGAGAGATGCTCTATGTATTGAAGATATTAAAAATATTATTAAAGTAATCAAAAATATAAAAAGTGATATAATTGTTATGGTGGATAATTGTTATGGTGAATTTGTTGAAGAAGTTGAACCTATAGAGGTTGGAGCTGACATAATTGCGGGATCGCTGATAAAGAATCCCGGCGGAGGACTTGCTTTAACTGGTGGTTATATTGCCGGAAAGCGTGAACTTGTAGAACAGGCTGCCTATAGATTGACCTCACCTGGCTTGGGCAAAGAGGTAGGTGCGTCCTTGGGCAATAACAGGCTAATGTTCCAGGGCTTGTTCCTCGCTCCTCATGTTGTAGCCGAAAGTCTTAAAGGCGCAGTGTTCTGTGCGGCGCTGATGGAGCGTGCAGGCTTTGAAACCAAGCCCTCGGTCGATGCAAAGAGAAGTGATATTATACAATCCGTTAAATTTAATAATGAAGAAAGTCTTATTGCCTTTTGCCAGGGAATACAAAAAGGGTCTCCGGTAGACTCTTATGTTACACCACAACCGTGGGACATGCCGGGATATGATTCACCTGTAATTATGGCAGCCGGAGCCTTTGTTCAGGGGTCGTCCATTGAGCTTAGCGCGGATGCACCAATAAAAGAACCATATATTGCTTATATGCAGGGCGGCTTGGTTTATGAACACGTTAAACTGGGAAATATGATAGCTCTACAGAAACTTTTTAATCAAGGAATGGTAAAATAACGACAAAAGTACAAAAGAAAAAGGATGCACAAAATGGAAACAAAAATGAAAGGTGTGTTTAGGAAACAGAGCACAAAAATCGGTACACTTATAATTGCAATATTTTTACTTATGTATCTGCCATCTTTACTTTTTCTTGTATATAACAACAGTATTGATACAGATATATTAAAATATGGCAAAATTGAAGTAATGCAGAATGTAGATGGTATTTTTGTACGAAATGAAGAACTGATAATATCGCCGGATGATGGAAACTGTGTAATGGATGCAACAGAAGGGGAAAAGGTTCCTGCGTTCCACAGGGTTGCTTCGGTAGTTAAAAATGTTCCGGTTTCAACCTATGAGGAGTTGAAAAAGAAGGAATTGGAGATAACCAGAGCACAGACAGCACAAAAAGAGAATATGGGTTTTTTTGCCAGCGATATTAAGAAACTAAACAGTGAGATAATAGATGAAGTGAAAAAAGTAGCTCAGCAGTCTATTAGAGGCAGTTTAGTAGAGACTAGCAACGCATTAACAAATATCGATAAAATTGTCTACCGAAAAGCTGATATCTTTGGTGAAGGCAGTAAATCCGCTGAGTATATCAATAAGCTTAAAAGCGAAAAGGTAGCTATTGAGAAGAAGCTTAACAACAACGTTAACGAAATCCGCACAAATACTTCGGGGCTGATTTCATATGCGGTTGACGGCTATGAATCCATATTGACCACTGATTTTATAAGAAATACTACACCAAAAGATTTGGAAAAGATAACAATCAAGGCAACTAACCGTGATTTCAACGTTATTGATGCACGAAAAGGGAAGCCAATCGCCAAACTGGTTAAAGACTTGGAAAACTACCTTGTTATTTCAATAAGTGAAAAGGACAGCAAAGCTTTAACAGTAGACAAAAAGGTTATACTCAGAATAAATGATATTGGTCTGAATATAGATGCAATTATTTCATACAGCTCGGACGTTATTGACGGAAAAAGAATAATTGCTTTTAAGTTTGATACAGGCTTAAGTGAAACAATCGGTCTGAGAAGGATAAATGCAGATGTTATACTGTCAAGCTATAGCGGAATTAAGGTTCCATACAGCTGCCTGCAGAATATAGATACTAAAAATAAAACTGCGGACATTGTTTTAGTTAAAGGTGCTAGTGCAACAATAAGGAAAGTACTTATTAAGGGTATGAATAATGATGCTGTAATTATTGATAATCCGGAAGGTGAAGACTCAATTGCATTATACAATACATATGTATTAAATCCAAAAAATGTACAGGAGGGACAGATAATTGACTGACAATAGTATAAAAGCAAATATTGAAAATCTATATAGCAGAATAAAAGTAGCTGCTGAAAAAAGTGGAAGAAAGGCTGAAGATATTAAGCTTATAGCAGTCACAAAAACTGTTGACGTTGACAGAATAAAACAAGTTTGTGATCTGGGTATTTTGGATCTTGGGGAAAACAAGGTACAGGAGCTGCTCTCCAAATACGATCAACTTGACCCATCGTGTAAATGGCATTTAATTGGGCATCTGCAGACTAACAAGGTAAAATATATTATTGACAAGGTTAGCCTGATCCATTCAGTTGACAGCATCCCTTTAATTGAGGAAATAAACTCTAGAGCTGCTAAATTGGGCAAAAAAATGGATATACTTCTTCAGGTTAATGTTGCTGGTGAGGAAACTAAATTCGGAATTGGACCGACAGAGGTTGATAAATATATTGGGATAATTTCCCAGATGAACCATGTTAACTTAAAAGGACTTATGACAATAGCACCATTTGCCGAAAATCCCGAGGAAATAAGGCCTGTATTTAAAAAACTTTACCAGATATATATTGACATAAAGAATAAAAGATTAGATAATGTTACTATGGATTATCTTTCCATGGGTATGAGTAATGATTTTGAGGTTGCAATTGAAGAAGGAGCAAATATAGTCAGAATCGGTACCGGTATCTTTGGCAAGAGAGATTACTCACAAAGGCAAAATAATCTTTAAAATATTTACTAAAGACGCGGGGGGAATTTGAAATGTCAAAACTTCTAAACAAGGTTTTCAATTTTGTAGGTTGGGAAGCCATAGATGAAGACGAAGAATTGGAAGAACAGGAATTAGAGCAAAAAGTTGAAGCAAAAAAAGAGCCGCTCCAAACACACTTTTTTAACAGTTCAAAGAAACAGCAATCAGGTAAGGTAGTAAATATTCATACAGCAAATCAGTTTAAAATGGTTGTGTCACAACCTGATACGTTTGATGATGCACAGGAAATATGTGATCATTTGAAAAACAAAAAGCCAGTTGTAATAAATCTTGAAGGGATCGAAAAACAAGATGCTCAGAGAATTATTGATTTCTTGAGCGGTTCTGTTTATGCTCTTGATGGAAGTATCCAGAAGGTATCAGGAGATATATTCGTTATTGCTCCTAATAACGTTGATGTCAGCGGAGATTTAAGAGACGAGTTAAAGAATAAAACAGTATTTCCTTGGGCAAAATAATATTTTCTGCACATGGGAAGCAATATTAGACTAGCAGTTGTTTTTGCATTTATTGGAGGAATTATTTGATGTATTCGGTTTATAAAGCATTAGATTTAGTGTTAAAGATTTTTGAATTTGCTCTTTTTGCGAGGGTTATATTATCCTGGCTGCCTATATCCAGAGACAACAGGATTATTGACTTGTTGTATTCTATTACTGAGCCGGTTCTTGGCCCTATCCGTAATATGCTAAGCAGATCAAGCTTTTTAAATAATTCGATGCTTTCAATGATTGATTTTTCTCCGATATTTGCCTTTATACTTGTTGATGTTGTCAGAAACGTAATAAGAATGATATTTGCAATGTTTATTTAGAGAATATATTATATATGGATAAAAATGATTTGATGAAAATGGTTTCAAAGATTGAGGATAAGGTATTGGTCTCACGCCTTTTGGACAAGGTTGAACAATGTCGCTATTCCTCTTTTGTGTATTCTGATTTTCTTTCTCCTTATGAAGCTTCTATTGCAAGAAAAGTACTTGATAGGGTAAATGAAGTTTTTTCCGTCTTTGCAGGAGGGTATGATGGAGCAGAGAGAGTGATTGTTGCTATCAGCTCTGATTTTATTTATGAGGACGAAGTACTTAGCGATGCTCCTATAAGCTTTTTAAGGATAACTCCGACAGCTGAAAAGCCTTTGTCACACAGAGACTATTTGGGATCGTTATTGGGGCTGGGAATCAAAAGAGAGAAAATCGGAGACATACTTGTTTGCGAGACGCATGCTGATGTTTTCCTAATTGACAAAATAGCAGAATATATTCAAAGTAATTTGGACAGAATTGGAAATGTAAAAGTAGAATGTGAGCTGCTGGATGTCTATAATTATACTGCTCCGGAGAAAAAGGAGAAGCTTATTAATACTACTGTAGCCTCGCTTAGAGCAGATTCTGTTGCAGCAAACGGTTTTGGAGTATCAAGAACAAAGGTACTGGATTACTTCAGAGCTCAAAGGGTTAATGTGAACTGGGAATTGGTTCAGAATCCTTCCAAACAATTGGAACAGGGAGATGTAATTTCCATAAGAGGTAAAGGTAGAATTGTTTTGGAGAAGGTTGGCGGTACTACCAAAAAAGACAGAATAAATATAGTAATCAAACGTTTTGAATAAATATTATACTTAAGAAAGGGTGTGGCGGATTATGAATTATACTCCGAATGATCTGGATAATATAAAGTTTAAAAAGGGTTTAAGAGGATACGACGAAGATCAGGTTAATGATGTTTTAGACAATGTAATACAGGATTATGAGATGTACATAAAAGAAAATATTGAGTTGAAAGACAGAATCTCAGTTTTGAATGAAGGCATTCAGCATTATAAGAATATTGAAGAGTCGCTTCAAAATACACTTGTTGTGGCACAGCAAACAGGTGAGGAGATAAAAAAGAACTCTTACCAAAAAGCGGAAAATATAGTAAAAGAGGCAGAATTAAAGGCTCAGAAGATGATAAACGATGCAAATCAGGAAGTTATCAAAATCCGTTTTGAATATGAAGAGATGAAAAAGAGACTTCATCTTTATAAGACAAAATCGGAAACACTGTTACTCTCTCAATTAGAGCTGCTTAAACAGATGTTTAATGAGGAAATCGAATAAAAGTTTTAACGTCCAGACTTTGCAACTATAAAAAGCTGAAACGTTCAACCGGCTATGAGTTGATTGTTTCGGCTTTTTTGAGTTATGGAATAATTATCACAAATATGATATAATTATCTGCGTGTGCCTTGTGAACAGATATATACAAGCGCAGTTATTTTAAATTGGGGAGTGTACTAATGAAAGTCAAAAAAGTGCAAAAGAAGAAAAAGTATAAGAGAGTGGAAAGCGGTTTTTCAAAATATCGAAATGAAATAATGGGCTTGATAACATTTGCTTTTGGTGTCTTGTCCTTATTTAGTTTTATTTTTACTGAATCCATGGGTGTGTTTGGTAGAGCTATAGCCCATTTGTTATTAGGCTTTTTAGGCGCTACAGCATACATAATACCGGTCATTCTCATTATATGCGGAATAGCCATGATATTTAAAAAGGATTCACACACTTTTAAAGTAAAGGTTATATATTTTGGTATATTAATAATATTAATATCTGCGTTTCTACAGGTGGCGGAATTTAAACTGGATGAATACAAGGGAAGAGAGTTTTTTGCCAGCTTACAAAAATTTTATACAGATGGCACCTCGCTTACAGGCGGCGGAATAATAGGCGGTTTGCTCAGCCTGCCATTTTTGATGACATTTCAGGTTAAAGGAACAATAATTATTCTGATCACTATTTCAATAATTGATATAATCCTACTGACTAATTATTCATTGGCCGTATTTCTTAAAAATGTATCTACATTTGTTTCGGCTAAGTTTAAAGAGGCAAAAGAAAACAGAAATATCAGAAAAGCTGCCAGATTACAAGCTGAAGAGGATATTGAAGAGGTTATAGAAGATGTGCTTGAAGAGGGGCAGGAGAAACCTGCCAGGAAGAAAATTATCAACTTTAAAATTGAGCGGGAAAATAGAGCCAATAAGGCAGCTAAAAAGTTAAGTGCTGAACAGGAAGATACTCCGGCATCTGACAATGAAGAACTGCAAAAGGAATTTACAGTTAGCCTTCAGGGATTCAATGATGTTGCAGATGAACTGGTTGTTTCTGATATGAAAAATATAAGGTTTGGAAAAGAAATGGCAGAAAAAATACAAGAGCCAGTATTGCAAAATCAACCTGTTGAAGAAGCAAAACCTGAAGAAGCTGCTAAAAATGCTGTGTCAGCTGACAGTACAGATGATGAAATAATAATCCCGGCTGCCGTACCCGCAAAGCCGATCGTATATAATTATCCTTCTATTGATTTATTGGATATGAGCAAAGATGATTTATTAAATGCCAAAGCACTTAAAAACAGCGCATTAGATGGTGCAAAAAAACTTGAGGATACGCTGAAGAGCTTTGGCGTTGAGGCAAGAGTTATAAATATCAGCAGGGGACCGGCTGTTACAAGATACGAGCTTCAGCCCAGCCCGGGTGTTAAGGTAAGCAAAATTGTAAATTTATCTGACGATATAGCACTGAACCTGGCAGCTGCCGGTGTCAGAATAGAGGCGCCGATTCCGGGTAAAGCGGCGGTTGGTATTGAAGTGCCTAATAAAGAAATGTCGGCTGTAACGTTGAGAGAAATAATCGAATCAAAGGAATTTACAAATCACCCATCCAAGCTGGCTTTCTCTGTAGGAAAAGATATCTCAGGTGAAACAGTTGTGGCTGACATTGGCAAGATGCCGCACCTTTTGGTTGCAGGAGCTACCGGATCAGGAAAAAGTGTATGTATAAACAGCCTTATTATGAGTATATTGTTTAAAGCGTCACCTGAGGACGTAAAGCTTTTGATGGTGGATCCAAAGGTTGTTGAATTGGGAATATACAATGGAATTCCTCATTTATTGATTCCTGTTGTAACTGACCCTAAAAAGGCGGCAGGAGCATTGAACTGGGCTGTTCAGGAAATGGTTAACAGATATAAACTTTTTGCCGACAAGGGCGTCCGGGATTTAAAGGGGTATAACGCTCATTTGAAAGCAAACAATGAAGAGGGCAAGCTGCCTGAGGTAGTAATTATTGTAGATGAGCTTGCAGACCTTATGATGGTCGCTCCAAATGACGTGGAAGATGCAATATGCAGATTGGCACAGATGGCCAGAGCGGCTGGTATGCACCTGGTTATTGCAACACAGAGACCGTCCGTTGACGTAATTACGGGTGTTATCAAGGCAAATATACCTTCCAGAATATCCTTCGCTGTTTCGTCGCAGGTGGATTCAAGAACCATACTTGATATGAGCGGGGCTGAAAAGCTGCTTGGTAAGGGTGATATGCTGTTCTATCCGGTTGGTGAGCCAAAGCCTTTACGTGTAAAGGGTTCATTTGTTTCAGATACAGAGGTTGAACGTGCTGTTGAATACATAAAAACCCAGGGATATTCAAATTATGATGAAAATATCATTGAGAAGATAAATGACACAAGTACGGGACATGAAGACAACGCAGGTGATAATGATGAACTGCTGAACCAGGCTATTGATATGGTTGTTGAGGCAGGGCAGGCATCAGTTTCCCTTGTACAGAGAAAGTTCAAGGTAGGCTATTCCAGAGCTGCAAGGATAATTGACCAGATGGAGGCAAGAAATATTGTAGGACGTTTTGAAGGCAGCAAACCAAGGCAGGTTTTAATATCAAAACAGCAGTGGATGGAATTGCAAATGAACGAAAAAGACAGGCAGCACGCAAAGCAGCAATAAAATACATCTTCGCATATTTCCTGGGATATTATAATGCCTAGATTCAGGGAAAAATTTTCGACTGTAGAAAATTTTTCTCACATCAGCGGTGTTTCATCGAGGCGGGAGATAATGCTCAGTGCCAGGAAAATCACTGGCACCGCCTGAAGCCCAAAGTAGAACCCACCACTTGTAGGAGTGAGGGACATTTCACTGCCTCGGTATATTGAACAATAAAAATGAATATATAGTTATAGGATGATTTCTTCTGTTGAAGTCGAATCGACGGAAGAAATCTGTATATACTTTTGGTAACTTATTTAATATACGTGGGGGGATGCTATGTTTATTTTAACTGCGTTCAATTTGCTGATTATGGCGTTACTTATTGCCTATGTATTCTATAGGCTTTTAAAAACAAAGGATGTTTTTACGCTTGTTTCATTTACCTTACAACTATCGGCATTTACAATAGTTCTTTTGTCTCTTATTAGCGGAGTTGAGACAAGCAGACAGGTTGAGCTGTTCTACATTATTTTTGGAATTGTTATACCCTGCTGTTTCCTGGCTTTTGACTACCGTTCAATGATTAAAACGGTTAAGAGCAAAGGAAGCTTTGAAGGTCTTATTTCTGTTGACAGGAAAAATAAGGTGAAAACGGACAATTCGGTCGAAATAATGAGTGTTTCAACATTCGACCAGGCAGTTGCCGATACGGTTTCAGAGCTGGGCCTGCTGAAGGAAGATATAATCAAGGGAATCAGAAAAAAGCTGATTCAGGCAGAGACAAGCTATAACAGCAATAATTATGAACATGCCTATGATATTTACCAAAGCCTTACCGGGATGATTTCTACATCACCAAATCTCTACTTCAATTTCGGAAATATCTGCTTCAAAAAGGGGCTGCTCAATGAGGCTCTTTCACATTTCAGAAAAGTACTTGAGCTCAATGATCACTTAATTAATAATATTAAAAAATCTTCAAGTGCTGAAGTAATTAAAAATATTCAATTCCGGGAATACCTTATCTACTACAATATTGCCGTTACATATTTAAATATCGGAAAACTGGATTTTGCGCTTGATAATTTTAAAAAATCCCTGGAAATAAATCCTTCGTTTGATAGCGCTAAAGAAGGCGTTGCCCGGGTATACTCTCAGAATGGCCAAAAGCTTGAGGCGGTAAAATATTATGAAGATATTCTTAAAAATGATTCAAAAAACTATGAAATTAATTTGATGCTGGGAAAAATCGCTGCCGATTTAAATGATTTCTCAAAAGCTCAAGAGAGCTTTGAAAAATGTATAAAAATAGACTCTCAGAGGGTTGATGCATACGGAGAGCTGGGTAGCTTGCTTTTGGGACAGAGAAAATACCAGGAAGCGATTAAGGTTTTCAATGGTTATATTAAAATAAAAGGTGATCACTATCTCGGACACTATAATCTTGCGGTTTGCTTTTACCATATTAATGACCCGGACAGAGCTATTTGTGAATATGAGACAGCCTTGAAGCTTAATCCAAAGAGCTATAACAGCGCATTCAATATGGGTCTTGTATATGAAGAAACAGGGGAGTACGAAAGAGCTATCGAGTGCTATAAGAATGCAATACTTATAAATATTGAATTTATCGATGCGTATAATAATCTAGGAATCCTGTTCTCTAAACAGCATAGACAATTTGAAGCTCTTGCCACCTATGCAAATGGTATCAAGGTAAGTCCGAATAATTTCAGGCTGTACTATAATATGGGGGTAGTGCTTTTTGACCTCAGAAGGTATGATGATGCTGCAGACGCGTTTAAAAAGGCGCTGGAAATAAATCCTCAGGACATTGATGCTTATTACTTGCTGGGCTCTGCATTAACAGAACTAAAGAGATATGAAGAAGCAATTAAGACCTACAGCAAGGTTCTCGGTGATAATGCCGACAAGGGTGAGTTGTACTATAACATTGCTGCAGTTAATGCTTTAATGAAAAATCAGGATGCTGTTCTTGCAAATCTTAAGAATGCTATCAGCATAGAACCAAAGATTCGGGAGCAAGTGTGCTTAAACAGGGTGTTTGACTACTTGCTGGGGAATGAGGAGTTTGTGGAATTGATATCGTGAGGGAGGAAAACAGGAGTACAGGAGTAATAGAAGTACAGGAGTAATAGAAGTACAGGAGTAATAGAAGTACAGGAGTAGCAGAAGCGGGAAGGTTGGCTTGCGCCAACCGTAAATGATAAAGGCAGAACACAGTATTATCGAAGTATAGAAGAATGACTAGCACCCTTATAACGCCTAAGTTCAAAGAAAATTCTTAGGCTGTAGAAAAAAAGTCAAGATAGGAGTGAGAATTCTGGCAAAAAGGATAAAGTATAGCATTGGTGATGTTTTTTCTATACTTTTGGATAATGGCTTTAAAGGGTATGGCAGAATAATTAAAGTTGATAAACCTCTTATATTTATAGAACTTTACAAAGAAAAAAGATTGAATGACTTAAATAGTGTTGATGAATTAAATATAAGTGAGCCTCTATTACGTATTTGGTGTGTTGATGGAGGTATTAA
>CAYQCA010000122.1:0-11657 GCA_964415835.1 uncultured Clostridium sp.
ATAATCATTTTAACAAAACCCTCTATGCTATTATTAGGATTGGGTATCTTAATTCCAATAATCTGCAGTAAGCTTAAAGTGAACCCTGTTAAAATCAATACACATACAACTACAAGTGTACGCCACATTCTTTTTTTTATAAGTCTATGAATTTCTACTGCTAAAATACCAGCAAAAATAATAATTAAAACAGTTACTTTCATGCTTTTGATAGCTCCTTTAATCTTCTAGCTTTTCAGGCATGGTTTTCATACCTGTTCTTGTAAGTCTTGATTCTACTTGTACTTTTATAGCTATATTCTTGAATTCTTCTTTCCATTTTTTCTCTAGCTGCTTCCATTGCTTCGGACATTTTCTCCGGACTGTTTCATTAAATTTAAATACATCAACGCCTAAATCATTTTGTGCTTTTTTAAGAGCAGCATAAATCTCACTCTTTATAACGTCAGCTTGTTTTGATTCTAAATCCTTAAAGTTATTTATATCTGTTAAATCGATATCTCCTGACATTTGCTCTCCTATACTGCCCTCTTCTTTAACTTTAACAGTAATAACCAACCTTCCATCTACTATTTCAGGTTTTACAGTGCTTGACGCTTTAACAATTTCAATACTTACGTTGCCATCATCTTTGCCAGGTGATTTAACAACAATAATACCACTTTTGACTTTGCCTATAATCCATAAAAGACCCCGTGTTTCTATTCCGTCAAACCAATCAATAAGTTTGTCCCCATCAAAAATGGCTGTTTCATCCAGCTTAATTAGCTTTTTCATCTTGCCGTCTACTTCTTTTTCGATTGTTTTGATGCCAGTAATAAAATGAGAACTGGTTTTACTTGCCTGGGTATTAAGAATATCAAGTAAATCAACGTTAGGAAGTTTTGAAGTGGCAAAAGTTACTTTTGCTAAATCTTCTATTGCTTTTCCAGGCATTTTTTCCTGTTCGTGCTCTGCTTTCAATATATCCTGAGCTGAACCTCTAGCAATAAATATTTTTGAAAACAATCTGGTCTCGTGATCTCGCGAAAAAAAATCAATTATTGGTGCAATTCCTGACTTGGCAGCATTTTCACCAATTACAATAACCTCATTATGGGTAATGGACAGCTTTCTATCTGCTTCCATTGACGCATTTCTTAAAGCATCAAAAACAGTCTGACCTGTACTTGAACATACCCATACTCCGCTTCCGCTACTACCACCGCTGCCACCTCCTTTTCCTGGTGCTTTGACTTCTGAAGGCTTTATTATTTGAAAAGTGCCTCTAATCTGACTATTTTCTACTTTATCTATACCTATGGCATGAACAATGGATAATGTATTTAGTTCTCTTCTGTTCCAGCACCCGGTGAGAAAAACTAAAATTGATAAAACAACACTGCAAATAATAATCCTATTTTTCATTTTAATGGTACTCCTTTTTTTCTTACTATTGATATAGTTAAAAGAATTAGAGGGAATAAAATAATAAAAGCTCCAGCATACCACGTAAATATTTTATAGGAAGTAAACTCTCTCAATTCTACTATACTTGGTGCAATGATGATACTTAACGGGATAATTATAGTACCTGTGGGGATAACAAGAGGTTTATAATCCTTTAACTTAAACAGTTGGCTAATTCCGATCACAGATAAATAATAATAAAATGATATCTTTATAAATACACCTAATACCCAAATACCTATATGAAAGGCTTCAATTCGTTCCAAAAAATCGCCTACACTTATCAATCCAACTGCACTATAAAAGGGGAATGATTGACTTTTTGCCACCTCAATTCCTAGTGAAGTCATTGTTGGAATATCAATAAGTAAAAAGAATACAATCATTAGAGTAAAGCCCAGTATTAAAACTGACTTTGCCTTTTTGGGGTTATTCAAATATGGCAGTATCATAGCCAAACCAAGTATTTCTACTGTTCTTGCCGAGGGAGTAACTCCTCCATGGATTACAGGAAGTATTCCTTTTTCCAGTACCGGAGCCAGATATTTCAGATTCATATCCTTTACCAGTAACAAAACAATACTTATAATGGCAATGATAAGAAGAAGTGAAACAATTTCACCTAAACGACCCAATACCTCGATACCTTTTTTAACAGCGTAGGAACAAAAAAGTATAATTGAAATTGCAAAAAAAAGTTTAGGAGTTTCAGGCATTATTGCAGTTGTAAGAAATATTCCGAATTGGCTGAGGGTAATTGCTGTAAAATGTATGAAAAATAATACATAAAGGGCTCCTATCAGCTTGCCTGTTATACCTGCAATAGTTTGACTATACTCTATAATAGTCTGGTTGGGAAACTTTTTCCATAAAAGATATATTGGAATTGCGAAAATTAACTGTGCCGGTAGTATAATCAGATCACATATCCATATGTCCTGGTTTGCCGGAGGAGATGTTAAGGCAGGTAAATAAGTTAGAGTTAAAATGATTCTGCTAATAAAAATAATACAAATAATCTGTTTATAGTTAATTTTTGAATTTTCTATCATAGTATTATCCTTCCTGATTATTCATATCATCTTCGGCCGGTTTTGGTATCTGTACATCACTTAATCTTACAGATTGTTTAGCTCTCAGAATACTCGGTCTGGTACGCATAAACCACCAAGGGGATCTTATAAAAACATCTTTCATATCCGGCAAGTTCAAAGGTGCAATAGGCGATGTATATGGAACCCCGAAAGATCGCAGAGAACACAAATGTGTAAGTATACCTGCAACGCCTAATGTTATTCCATAAAGACCTGAAAATCCTGCAAAAATAATCAATAAGAGCCTTGTAAGGGTATTAATATCAGACATCGAAGGAACAACAAACGATGATATTGCTGTCAGGGCTACCACAATAACCATAGGAGCACCGATCAATCCTGCTGAAACTGCAGCTTCACCAATAACGAGGGCACCTACTATGCTGACTGCCTGTCCTACTGGCCTAGGCAATCGTATTCCTGCTTCTCTAAGGATCTCGTATATAAGTTGCATCATAAACGCTTCAATAAATAAAGGAAACGGTGTACCCTCTTGTGCACCTGCTATACTAATTAGCAATGGAGCGGGTAGAAGCTCCTGATGAAAAGTAGAAATAGCCACATAAAAGGCAGGTAATAATACAGATATAAAAAAAGCCATCCATCTCAGAAGTCTAACAAATGTTGCGAAGAATGGTCTTGAATAATAGTCTTCACTATTTTGAAATGCTTCTATAAATAAATATGGCACAGTAAGAACAAAAGGAGTCCCATCTACAAAAATGGCCACACGACCTTCTAATAATTTTGCAGCCACTATATCAGGTTTTTCAGAGTTCCCTACAGTTGGAAAAAGTGATAGTGGAGCATCTTCTATAAATGATTCTATATATCCTGATTCAAGTACAGAATCTATGTCTATTCTTAAAAGTCTTTTTTTTACCTCATCAACAATTTTTTCATTAGTTATTGTTTCTAGATATCCAATACAGACATCAGTTTTTGTCTGCTTTCCTATCTTTAGTACTTCCAGGCGTAAATTTTTATTTTTAATTTTCCTTCGCAGCATAGCAGTATTAGTACGTACAGACTCAACAAATCCTTCTCGTGGACCCCTAACAACTGCCTCTGTATCCGGCTCATCAATGTTTCTCCTTTCTCCGCCGATAGATGATGCAATCAGAGCTGTATCTGATCCGTCTATGAAAATTGCACTATTTCCGGACAAAACTGCATCTATAACATCTTCGAAATTTTCGGTCTCTTTCATACCAGAAACCGTCAGCAGCCGTTCCTTGGCAAAGGCATAAATTTTATTTTTGTTAATTCCCCATTCTGAAACTGTAGAGTAGGAATCGATCATTAAACACTTAAGAAGGCTTTCGTTTACTACTTTACTGTCTGCAAGTCCATCTATCATCACCAGGAAGGCTGCTGTTTGCTGCAGCCCTCCAATTTTAAATTCCCTTATTACTACATCATAACAGTTGGCAAATATTGTTTTTAACAAACTCAAATTCTGTTTTAGATCTTTGACTACAATGTCTGATGAGTTTAAAGGTGTATACTGCTTAGACTTTTCTTTATTATTACCAGACAAAAATCCTACTTTTTTAAGTATTCTACGAAGCATATTTCACATTCTTTCCTTCTGCATATTTATACAACCAAAAGTTAAATATATTGTTTGCTATTACACAGAAGTAATACACAACTGCCACATAAAAATAACTTTAAAATTATTCTAAACTCTAAATTTATTTGATGCCTGATTTAATTTATTTACCATGTTCTTCAAATCTTGAGCCATCTGTGATACTTCTTCCATTGCGGCTGATTGCTCTTGTGTTGAAGCAGATATTTCCTGTGTGCTGGCAGCACTTTGCTCTGAGGCAGCTGCCGAACTTTCAGCAACTAGTGCAATTTCCTGCACATTGTTGATAACAGCATTAGTAGCTTCAGATATAGCATTTACCTGTCTTATAGCATACAGAGATGATTCTTTTATTTTCTCAAATGCTTGCTGAGTATGCTCCACAGCAAGCTGCTGCTCTTCAACCGCAGTTATTGAAGCAGTAACCTGATTCTTTGCATTTTCTACGCTTTTTTGGATACCGGCAATAATGTTGGATATTTGTTTTGCAGCTGCCGTTGACCCCTCGGCTAATTTTCTTACTTCATCTGCAACAACGGCAAAGCCCTTTCCTACCTCTCCGGCTCTTGCAGCCTCAATTGCAGCATTAAGCGCTAGCATGTTTGTTTGTGATGCAATTCCGGTGATTACATCTGTAATATTTCCTATTTCCAGAGCCTGCTGTGCCAGTTCATCAACTGCATTATTAACAGCTTTCGTGCTTTCCGAATTATTTTTCATTTTAAGATTTTGTTCTTCAATAGTAGTTACACCGACCTTAATTATTTCATTTGTTTCAATGGTACTTTGTGAGGTTTCCCTTGCACTGCGTGCAATTGTTTCAACCTTTTCAAAGACATCTTTGGCAAGCTCAGCTCCTCTCGAAGCGCCTTCAGCCTGGGCATTTGCTGTCTGGGCTAACTCATTGACTGTAACTGCTATATCTTCAGCTCCTTGTCCGGATTGTTCAGCAGATAATGCCAATTTATCAGCAACCACGCTTAACTGTGTTGTTACATCTATGCTCTCAGCTATTAGTGCTTTTAGGTTTTTAGTCATAAGGCTGATTCCATGACTGAACTCTTTAAACTCTTTGCTGGATTTTAAGTCAATTTCTTTTGTCAGGTCACCCTTGCCGATAGCTGCAATTGAATTTAAAAGCTTCTTTATTTCATTTGTAACGAGTAATTTTATTAATATATATGAGAGAATAAAATACAATACTATTGATACAAAACAAATTACTGCTATCTTATTTAGCATGGAAATTATTCCGCCTGTGAATTCATCAACAGGAATTGTGGCACATAGAATATAACCATCAATAGTTTTAAAGTTCATATGCTTTTGTATGTTATCCATTGTATACTGAAAACTCCCGGAGTCCTTGTCTTTAATGTTAACTCCCCAATCAAAGTCATCCAGACTTTTTTCAATAAGTGAAGTATCTTTATGGCTTATTATTTTATTTGTTTTTTTATCAACTATAAAAACATAGCCAGCTTTTCCAAAGCTGAGTTGTGAAGCTATAGTAGAAATATCATTTTTAGCTATTGCATCCTGCAGCTTTTTAGGTGTTAAGCCTATTTGAACAATTCCGGGCTTGTCCAGCCGCGCAACTCCGACATACTGAAACAAAACTTTATCTGCTCCTCGTTCAGTGGGTTCCTGGACTAATTGAAAGTTTTTATCTGTCAGGGCTGGTATAAATGCTTTGCTTTGATCAGATGAAGCGAAGTCAAAGCCTTTAAACTTGTCCACAGTTGTCCAGGTTATTATCCCTTTTTCATCAGTAACATGTATTTCATCAATATTAAGACTTTCCATAAGTGAATTTAAACTTTCTACAGACTCGATAGACTGTGGGTTTAATTGTATTATGTAAGCTAAAGTTAGTGCTTTTTCCAGATCCGTACTACTAAGGTCTTTTTTTAAATCTTCAATCTCATTTTTATTACTATTAACCTGGATCTCCAGTTCATGGAGTTTAGACTCTGCCAATGTTGCCATGTTGGTATCCAGCAGGTTTTTTTCAAAATAAAATGATACAGTTGTAGTTACAGTTAGAACCAGAATCAATAAAAACATAATCGGTAATATAATCTTTGTCTGAAGCCTCATGTGATTCTCCTCTCGGACATACATTTTTAGATATTATTCTACATTTTTTTTATTTTATAGCATATATATTACCATATAACCAATTAGCGGAAAACAAAAATTTATAGATTGGTGAAATCATATAAAGAAAAGAACCGTTCCCAAATTTACTAGTAAAAATCTAAGTGTGAACAGTAGGTTCCAATACATTAATAGTATTATTTGTAGTATTAAGATTAACCATGGCACCAATAGGCATAGTGGCTTTATAGTATCCGTGAGCAGTAGTGAGATTTGTCATTAAAGGTTTCCCCAAAGGGACAAGTACTTTGGTTATGAGGTCCTCATATGTCACGTCATAGTTACTGATACAGCCTGTACATTCTCCCATTATGATTCCAATACAGTCATCCAGTTTGCCTGCCAGTTTCAGATGGTTGAGATATCTGTAAACCGTACTTGTAGGTTCATGTACTTCTTCGATTAGAAGTATTCTACCCTTGGTATCAACCTCATATGGTGTTCCAAGCGTTCCCACAAAGGACGTTAAATTTCCACCTACCAATGCTCCTGTTACATTACCTTTTATACGGCTGACAAGAGGTATTCCGGGAGGATTCTGAATCTGTCTTTGGGATGAAACCGATGAGGTTGCAGCAAAAAACTGATTAAAATTATATACAGGGGTATTGGGATTAAAATCTATCAGCATAAGGCTTTGAAATGTAATTAAATCTGTATACTGATACAATACGTTTAATAAGATAGTTATGTCGCTGTACCCTGAAATGATTTTTGGGTTTGCTCTTATAATATTAAAATCCAAATAGGGGAGAATACCAGCAACTCCAACTCCACCGCGGACAGGAAGAATAGCCTTTACATTTTTATTTTGGAACATGCTCATTAGGTCTGAGGCTCTCTGCTGGCCTGTGCCGGCAAGAAAACCCATACTTGAGTATACTTGTGTTCCAAGAACAGTATTGAAGCCAAAACTTTGTAAATAAGAGATACTACTATTTATAACATCACTGCTAAGTGGACTTCCCAGTGTAACGATTCCGATTGTGTCGCCGCTTCTCAGTATTTCCGGTGCTACAGGCATATAACCCCCATAAGTCTTTTATCATTGTTATAATATATAATATGGGTTATTTATAGGTCGGTTACATCCTAATTAAGAGGCATATCTGTGGAGGGTGCATTTGTGATATCAAACTTTTCAATAGGTTCAGGCCCCCTAACCACTGTTCTCTCAATATAAAGGGTTCCCTGTTCATCAGCTTTGAGCCGCCAATCCACCATCATTATTTTGCCGCCTGAAATTTCAATACCTGTTAAACCTTTAGTATGGATACAGCAACCCGTATTAAAATAAGGGAGTTCATCATCATAAGGAAATTTAGGCCTATGGGTATGACCGCATATGAGCATCATTTTATTTTTATCTATCCATTTTTTATAGTTTTTTTCAATTCGATGTCTTTTGTAAAGGTTTTTGGCTGGGCTGGCAGGGTTCTGAAAACCAACTACATGCAAATATCTCCATATATACCGCAACATAAACATGGATATTGTCCATATCTGGTCATTCATAAAATCTCCCTGATGCCCATGGATTGTGAGAATCTCCTGATTGGTTTTCTTATTCTTCAATAAAAGAGATCCGATAGGAGTAAGGCCTCTGAACAGTTCATGCATATCCTGATTATATTCATCATAGAACTTGAAGTAGTTATCACGAACGAATCGCTTGTTTTTTAAGTAAATATTATGGTTACCGTAAAGTAAGATTAACCTGTCATCATCAAAAAATTTTTTTAAGGTTAAAAAAACATCACTGTGAGCTAATCTAATATGTTTAAAATCGGCATATTCCCAGAGTTCGTCGCCGTCACCAACCTCTACGTAGACATAACCGTTGTTATAATAGTAATCAAGTGCATGTATGAAGAGGTTTTGATTTCTGGCGAATTCATCAGATGCACTATCATCGCCCCGGTGAATATCACTAAAAAAAATATATTTTGAGTTTTCGTCAAAGTATTCAATTTTAGCTTCCCTGTAAGATTCCGTTAATCTTCTGTCAGTAAACATTTCAATCTCCAGCCTATTTATTTTTCAAGCTATTCATATTTAATATTTGCTGAGAAGATATTTCATTATTCAGGGAGTATATTCCAGAAAAACAATTTGGCATATTAACTCGGTTTTGGGGGAATCCTGTTTATGAGAAAATCACTTTCTTTGGAGGATGAAATAGACATGGATAAAACTATACAGGAAAAAACTCAGGGCCGCGCCAGCTATCACGATTCTGTCGAGGAAATGCTAAAAGTTATAAGAGAAGATGGAATGACAAACGTATTTGACCGCTATGCACAGCAGGAAAAAATACGCTGCAAATTTTGTTTGGAGGGTCTGAGCTGTCAGCTATGCTCACACGGTCCCTGCAGATGGAATGTGGATAAGGGTATCGATAAGGGCGTCTGTGGAATAGGTCCTGATGCAAATGCAATGAGAAAGCTGCTAATACAAAATACTCTAGGAGCAGGAACATACAGTCACCATGCATATGAGGCTTTTAGAACTTTAAAGTCTATTGGCGAAGGAAAATCTCCATTTAAAATAAAGGATGAAAACAAGCTCAAATGGATGTGTGAAAAACTTGGAATCGATACAAGCCAGAGCATTAACAATATGGCAGTTCAGCTTGCAGACCTGCTGGAAGCTCAGCAACACATTGGGGCAGATGATACTAACATAATGGTTGAGGCCTTTGCGCCACAGAAAAGAAAAGAGGTTTGGAAAAAGCTTCATCTCTATCCCGCAGGAACAGTTCATGAGGAACAGAACTGTGTTGCAAGCTGTCTTACAAACGTTGACGGTGACTATGAATCTCTTGCTAAAAAGGCATTGCGCCTGGGCCTTGCAACAATATATAATTCTCAAATTGGTCTGGAAATGGTTCAGGATATTATATTCGGAACACCAACTCCACATGAAGTAAATACTGACCTCGGTATATTTGACCCTGATTATATTAATATTGTATTTAACGGACATCAGCCATGGATTGGAGCACTAACAATTGAAAAGCTGCATGATCCGAAGTATCAGGAAAGAGGTAAAGCAGCAGGAGCAAAAGGAATAAGAGTGATTGGATCAATTGAAACAGGCCAGGAGCTACTTCAAAGATACCCGGTAGATGAAGTGTTTGCAGGATTAATGGGTAACTGGATAGCAATTGAGCCTATGCTGGCAACTGGTAGCGTGGATGTACTGGCCATGGAGGAAAACTGCTCTCCTCCTGCAATTGATTCTTATGCAGAAAAATATCAGGTAGCATTGGTATCCATCAGTACAATCATTGGTGTTCCCAGAATTCAGGAAAGAATGGCCTATAATCCTGACAGAGCGAATGAAATGTCAGAGAGTCTGATTAATATAGGAATAGAGAATTTCAAAAAACGCCACGGTAAAATCAGGACTCACGTACCTCAAAAAATTCAAAAAGCTATTGCAGGCTTTTCGACAGAGGCTGTACTTGGAGCGCTGGGGAATAGCCTTGACCCACTGGTAAGTGTAATTGCGGAAGGCAAGATCAAAGGAGTAGTAGCACTTGCAAACTGCGCTACATTGAGAAACGGTCCTCATGATTGGAATACGGTAAATCTTACAAAAGAATTGATAAAGCGTGATATTTTGGTGGTTGCCGGTGGCTGCGGCAATCATGGTTTGGAAGTCGCAGGACTGTGCAGCCTGGATGCTGTCAACATGGCAGGTGAAGGACTCAAAGCGGTTTGCAACCTGCTGAAAATCCCTCCGGTATTGAGCTTCGGAACCTGTACTGATACAGGAAGAATTTCGATGCTGGTTACAGCTCTAGCAGATCACCTGAATGTAGATATCCCTGATCTTCCCATAGCTGTAACGGCACCGGAATGGATGGAACAAAAAGCAACCATCGATGGCATATTTGCGGTAGCCTATGGAGCGTATACACATCTATCCCCAACACCATTTGTGACAGGAGCACCTAACCTTGCGAAGCTTCTGACAGAAGGTGTGGAAGGCCTGACAGGCGGGAAGGTTGCCCTGGGAGACGATCCGGAGGAAGTCGCCGATAATATCGAGGCCCACATTTTAAGTAAAAGAAAAGGTTTGGGTTTAAAGTAAATATAGACAGTAAGTATAAAAACACAGGGGGCATTCTGAAATTATGAATGCCCTTTTTTACAGAGATTTAAGCAAATCTCTTTTATACTCGGTAGGGTACTTACCAGTCATTTTCTTAAAGATGTTATAAAAATAATTCTCATTTGAATATCCAACCTTTAAAGATATCTCTTTAGCAGTAAACCTGGATTTATTAAGTAAATCCTTAGCTTTTTCTATTCGAACTTTATTAAGATACAAAGAAAACATTTCTCCTACTTCATTTTTAAACAATTGGCCTAAATAGGCTGAATTAACGTTAAATTGTGAAGAGAGGGTTTTTAACGAAATATCCCTATAATAATTAGTATCAATATAATCTAAGATTCTTCTTATCAAAGGATTAATATTCTTATGCACCTTTTCAATATCCCAAATAATATTCTTTGCTATTTCCTTTAGCCAATTGAATATATCAGCAATATTGTCTATTTGAAATATAGTAGAAAAAAGATTACTGGAATAGTCAAGTGTTTCAGTATCCAGCTTGGAATATTTTGCAACGCTGCACATATTGAATAATAATTCTGTTGAGATATTCTGTATGAACGCTGGAGTGTACTTGTTAGTTTCAGTTAGTCTTGTGTATATATCTTCTATAAAATCAGTGGTTTTCTTTATATCCATGGCTAAAATATGCTTTTTGAGCGAATCCAAATCTACCTCAAAGGCGATCTGCTGCTCTTCATTGTTTTTCTTTATTTTTTCAAAATCAAAAAGTGTTCCTTGTGGGAATATCAAGCTGTACTCCATCATGGTCTTAGCATTGCTATAACTCACAAAAACGGAGTCCCAATCTCTTTCTATACTTCCTATGGAGAAAGAAATTTCAGTTTTTAAATGAATTCTAATTGTATTAATACATGCGGATAATAGTTCACATATTCTAGCTCTGCTAATCTCCTTATAGTCTCCGGAGAAATGTAATATCAGATCTCCTGATAGATCAGTAAAAATGAATACTTGACCATAGTTATTTATAATTTCATTACATATGTTTTTGATTGCAAATTTTAGTAAACTTAAATCCATATCCATTGATAATTCCTGTGGACGTAGTATTCGAGCCATACAAACAAGGTAGGCATTGTAATTCAGATTAATGTTGAGCAGTAAAGCTCTCTCTTCCAGTTCTTTAGGAGTTATTTGATTGCTAATCCATCGGTGGTATATGTTTTCTTTCAAAATATCATTATCAATTTTAGTCTTTATTTTTTGATTAA
>CAYQCA010000123.1:0-11632 GCA_964415835.1 uncultured Clostridium sp.
TGTTTCGTCGAAGGGAACCTAGGGTTCCCTAGCGAACAAGACAATTTGCGTAGCAAATTTCTTGCAGGAGGTAAGTGATTGATGATATTTAAAAATCAAAAGGGACAGGCTTTAGTTGAATTTGCATTAATTCTTCCAATACTCCTGTTGGTAGTAATGGCTATTTTGCAATTCGGATTGATGTTAAATTCATATCTAACTATCGAAAATGCATCAAGAGAAGGGGCAAGAGCAGGAATTATCGGTAGCTCAGATGACGAAATTGAGCAGTTGATTATCTCTACATCTCCCAACCTTGATCCATCAAAATTAACTGTTAGCATTACACCGAAAGAGGAATATAGAAAATCCGGAGACACGCTTACAGTAATTGTTTCGTACAACTATGAACTTGTGGTTCCAATTATAAGCAGTATCGTTGAAAATGCTGTCCTGAATGGACAAACTTCCATGAGAGTCGAATAATGGAGAATACTATGAAGAATTTAAATAATAAAGGAAATATTTCGATTGTTGCATGCTTGTTGTTTATAATACTATTAGGATTTACTGCCTACGTTATTGATATAGGATTGATTTATGCAGAAAAAATAAGAATGTCGAACGCAATTGATGCGGCAGCTTTAGCGGCTACACTCGAACTTCCCAAGGATGAAGTTAAAGCTAAAAAAGTGGCAGCCGAATATCTTCAAAAAAATAATGTTGACTCAAGTCAGACTACTGTGGTTGTAAGTGAAGACAAAAAAAAGATTCATATACAAGGAACGAAAAATGTAAAGCACTATTTTGCACAGATGATAGGGATAAAAAACAGTAACATAAAATCCCGCACCAAGGCTATAATTGCCCCTGCAAAATCAGTTGAAGGAAGTGTAAGGCCACTTGCTGTTGAATTGTTTAGTTTTACCTATGGTGATCTGGTAACTTTGAAGGAGGGGGCCGGGGATGCATACAACGGAAATTATGGAGCGGTTTCACTGGGTGGAAGCGGAGCAAGTGTTTTTAGGGCAAATGCATTATACGGCTTTCACGGAAAAGTATCGGTAGGAGACGATATATTAACTGAACCTGGTAATATGGCAGGTGCTACCAGCGATATTGTAAGATATATATCCTCTGAAACCAGCACCTTCGATAACTTTCAAAGGGATTCTATTAGACTGTGGACTTTGCCGCTGGTTGATTCCTTGGCAGTTAACGGGCAAAAATCCGTAACTGTTGTTGGATTTGCAACGTTTTTTGTGGAGGACGTAGTTAACAGAAGCGGTAAGCTTGAGGTTAATGGGCGATTTGTCAAATATGTACTGAATGCCGAAGTCGACGAAACTTTAATAGATACAGGGGCATATGGTGCAAAACTGGCAAAATAAAAATGCTAAGTTATGTAAATGGGGGTAAAATATGAAGAATACAGCTCAAAAAATGATATTAATATCTTTTGTTTTAGCATTAATTGCTACAGCAACTGTTTTTATATACTTAAAGTCTTTGAATACGGAGAAGGAAGAACCCATTAAAAAAACAACAACTATAATAGTAGCGGCTGAAACAATACCACCGAGGACTCTTATAGAACAGAAAATGATTAAAGAAATCCAGGTTTCAGATGACACAATTTTCACAGATTATATTAAGGAATCTACAAAGATAATAGGAAAATATACAAAGGAAACTATTTTTGCGAATGAAGGCTTTAATATCAACAAAGTTCAGGATAAAAATCTAAACGAACTTAGCTTAAAAATACCAAGTAATTACAGAGCTGTTTCCATAAGTGTTACAGGTGATTCAGGAGTTTCATCCTTATTAAAACCGGGAGACTATGTAGATGTTGTTTCCTATATAGCTGAAAAGAAAGATGATAAAAATGTAGTCAGGCCCGACACTGCAAAAATAATATTACAAAAAGTTGAGGTGTTGGCTGTTGATAAGCAGATAAATAGAGAGGTAAAAGAAAATACGGCTGCTGAGAACGGTCAAACTGTTACTAATTTTTTAGTGACATTATCAATTCCAATTTCAGAGGTTGAAAAACTGGTACTTGCAGAGAGTCTCGGAAGCTTAAAATTGGCGCTGAGAGCATTAAAAGATGAGAGTATTACAAAAACAGAGGGTACTACAAGTCAAAAAATATATATAAATTCCGTGGAAGATGAAAAAGCCGCTGCTTCAGATCCAAAAGTTACTACGTCGTCGCCTAAGGAGACAGTTTCGAAACCTAAATCAAGTTCTACCACAACAAGCGGTACAACCAGTCAGAAAAAGTATATAAGTTATACAGTGAAGCGTGGAGACACTTTGAGGGAAATCAGCTCGAAATACTACGGTGACAAAAGCAAATACACATTGATAATGGGAGCTAATAACATCAAGGATGAGAACCATATAGAACCGGGAGATGTAATTAGAATTCCAATACTTAAGTAGTAAGGAACAATCATATGGATAAAATTAAAATATTAATTGCTGATGATACAGAAGAAACAAGGGAAGTTATAAAGAAGACACTAATTCTCAATAAGGTAAACATCGAGGTGGTCGGGGAAGCAGAAAACGGTGAAGCGGTAATAAGGCTCATACCGAAAGTTAAACCCGATGTAATTCTGATGGATATCAATATGCCTATAATGAACGGGTTAGAAGCTACTGAAAGGATAACATCCGAGTATCCATCAGTAATTGTAATTATTATGTCAGTTCAGGCAGAAAACGAATATCTTAAGAAAGCTATGTTTTATGGTGCAAAGGAATATATAATAAAGCCCTTTAGCTATGATACATTGATTGACACAATAAAAGTAACTTATTATAAACATAAGGAAATTCGTGAAAAATTTATAGATTCCTCAGAGCATATTAGGGATACAAAGGTTATGACCTTTTTTAGCTCCAAGGGAGGAGTAGGCAAGTCGGTACTTGCACTTAATACAGCTATTACATTAAGCAAAGAAGCCCATAAAAAAGTTCTTCTAATAGATATGGACCTTCAGTTTGGTGATATAGCGATGCTGGTTAACCGGTACAATCAGAAAACAATTCTGGATGCAGTAGATGACAGGCAAATTGATTCTTATGAAAATGTTAAGCCTTACTTATATAGATATAATGACAATTTTGATATGCTTTTTGCTCCTATTAAGCCTGAAGCTGCTGAATTTATATCAAAAGAATCTATTGAAAGGGTAATAGCTTCTGTAAAAAATCAATATGACACAATTATCGTGGACACCGGTATAAACTTTAATGATAACACTCTTTATATATTGGATATTTCTCAAAAGGTACTTCTTATTTCCACAATGGAAATTGTAGCACTGAAGAATACCAAATTAGGCCTTAAGGTTATGGATTCACTGGGATATGACAAAGAAAAAGTAAAACTTGTTATTAATAGATTCAATACAAGTCACGGCATTAATAAAAAGGAAGTGGAAGAGGCCTTCAAGGATGGTATTTTTGCGGCAATACCCGATGAGGAAAAGATTGTTGCCGAGTCGGTAAATAGGGGAGTTCCATTTTGTGATGATAGAAAATATCTTAAATCCAAAATAGGTAAGGCTATAGAAACAATGTGCAAGGATTTGTCCTGTTAAGGAGGTTGTTATGTCATTAATAAAAAGGCTGGAAGAAATCAATGTTGATAAAAAAGTTAATAAGCCCAATGAAAGAGAAGCGGATCCTTATTATGAACTGAAGATGAAAATTCAGAATAGAGTAATTGAGGAGCTTGATATAGATTTTAATGAAATTTCTGACCATAACGAGGAATTAAAGCAAAAAATTGATTATATAGTCAGTAAGAATATCGAGACAGAGTCACTAAATATGACTAACAGTGGAAAGAAAAAGATTAAAGAAGAACTGCTTGATGAGATTATTGGGTTTGGGCCAATCACAGGATTGCTTTTGGATAGTAAAGTAACAGAAATAATGGTTAATGGGCCGGATCATGTGTATATTGAGCGGAGCGGGAAATTAGTTCTTACAGATGCCAAATTTAAAAATGATAACCATGTTCTTCATGTTATTAAAAAGATAGTATCCCCGATTGGAAGAAGAATTGATGAGAGCTCTCCGATGGTGGATGCGAGACTGCCCAACGGCTCCAGAGTTAATGCCATAATTCCGCCGTTGGCTATTGATGGTCCATCGATTACCATAAGAAAGTTTGCTGAAGACCCTTTTAAAATTGATGATTTAGTAGGGTTTGGTACGCTAACCTCAAAAATGGGTGAACTAATAAAATACTGCGTAGAGGGGCGCCTGAATATAGTTGTTTCAGGTGGTACTGGCAGCGGAAAAACAACTACATTGAATGTTCTTTCCTCATTTATACCCGAAAATGAGCGTATTGTGACTATTGAGGATGCAGCAGAATTACAGCTGTCTCAGGAGCATGTTGTGAGACTTGAAACACGACCTGCAAACATTGAAGGAAAAGGAGAAGTGAGCATCAGAGATTTGGTTAAGAATAGCCTTAGAATGCGTCCTGACAGAATCATTGTAGGTGAGGTCCGTTCAGGAGAAGCTTTGGATATGCTCCAAGCCATGAATACAGGACATGACGGTTCACTGACAACAGGTCATGCCAATTCTCCAAGGGACATGCTATCAAGACTTGAAACAATGGTACTAATGTCAGGGATGAATCTTCCTGTCAAAGCAATAAGAGATCAGGTGGCATCTGCTATTGATATAATAATTCAGCAGTCGAGACTAATGGACGGAAGTAGAAAAATTACATATATAACCGAAGTCCAAGGCATGGAAGGTGATGTAATTGTTCTTCAGGATATTTTCAAATACGAGCAAAGAGGCGTTGACAATAAAGGAAAAGTGAAAGGAGAATTTGTTACTACAGGGGTTATGCCTAAGTTTATACAGAAGCTAAGAGAAAAAGGGGTTAATGTACCGCCTGAAGTTTTAAATTGAGAACTAGATCAAAATTCCGGGGGTGGTTCTTTTGATATATATTGCAGCTTTTATGATATTTATAGTTGCGTGGGCACTAATTGGTTCTATCCTTATTTTAATATTTAAAAAAGAGAAACCTATTAATAAACTAAGGTACTTTGATGGAATCGATGATGAAAAAGATAAGAATAAAAATAACAATAACAAAAAAAATAAAAACGGTATTCTAAAGGCTCTGTCAACTCTGGTACCGGAATTCAAGTTTAATAAAAACAGCGAAAAGAAACGCGAACTTGAACTAATAAGGGCTGATTTGCCTGTTAGTCTTCAGGAACTGCTGGTTATAAAACTACTGTCATCGTCAGCCTTTGCTTTCCTTGCCTACGCAGTTTTCAGAGATTATTTAATTGTTCTATTGGTATTTATAATAGTATGGAATTTGCCGAGGTTTCTTATAGCAAAGAGAATAAAGGACAAAATAAGACTCTTCGACAGTCAGCTGGATGAGGGTATTACCATTATATCCAATTCGCTTAAAGCCGGCTATTCTTTTTTACAGGCAGTAGCAGTTGTAACAGATGAGACCAAAGATCCTTTTTCGAAAGAATTTAAAAAACTGCTTAAAGAGATGAGCCTGGGTATTTCTGAGGAGGATGCACTTAAAAATCTGCATAATAGAGTGGAGTCTGAAGATTTTACGCTTATAATGAATGCTATTTTAATACAAAAGGACATAGGGGGGAACCTGTCTGAGATACTGGACAATATATCGGAAACTATCAGGGAAAGGCAAAAAATTAAGAATGAGCTTAAGACATTGATAGCACAGGGAAAAATGTCCGGAGCTATTTTATCACTTCTGCCTGTTTTTTTAGGGTTAACAATATTTCTTCTTAACAGAGAGTATATAATGTTACTATTTACAACTGCTACCGGTCTGGTTATGCTAGGCTTTGCTGTCGTAAGTGAACTTATCGGGCTGTTTATGATAAGGAAAATTATTAATATAGATATTTAGCTGTTCTTTATGAGAGGAGGATAGATAATGCTTTATCTAATTATTTTTATTTTCTTTATGTCAATATTTTTTCTCCTATATGGAATATTGTACATGCTTAATCGAAATAAAATACGAATAAAAGAGCGGTTAAATGTGATTGAGGAGTATGGTGACCCGGAGAAAGATGAAAACAAATCGTTTTTGGAAAGAACGATAAAGCCTTTTTATCAGAAATTCAGCGCCGCATTAATAAAAATAACCCCAAAACATAACCTCGACGCATTTAGTAAAAAACTTGATAAAGCAGGACTTTTGAAAAATAGTACAGTCGGAAAATGGCTCTTTAAAAAGAATATGATGATCCTGGTTTTCTCCTCCTTTATAGGTCTTTTGACTATCGTGACAACCAATAACATTGCAAAGGCGATTGCGCTAACACTGATTATGATGGTAGCAATCAATTACTTCTTTAATTTTTACCTGTCAAGGATAATTGAAAACAGAAAAATCAAGATATTGAAGGCTTTACCATTCACCTTGGACTTAATCACGGTCAGTGTTGAAGCAGGATTGTCCTTCGATGGTGCCATGGCAAGAGTTGTAAGCAATATAAGTGGAGAGATTTGTGAAGAATTTTCAAAGAGCCTTAAGGAAATCAGAATGGGAATAGAACGTAAGCTTGCATTGAAAAAAATGAGTGACCGCTGTGAAGTAAAAGAGCTTTCCATGCTGGTAACCGCTATTATTCAGGCTGATGAATTAGGAGTAAGCCTGAGCTCGGTTTTGAGAATTCAGGCAGCAAATTTGCGGGAAATCAGAAAACAGGCAGCCAGGGAAAAGGCGATGAAAGCACCGATAAAAATGTTGTTTCCATTGGTTTTATTTATATTCCCTGTAATTTTTATAATTATTCTTGGACCGGCTGTAATAAATATAATTAAAGTATTTGGAGGTAATGGATAATATATGATACTGATGTGTGATTCGGATAAGATAGCAGATGTATTTATTGCAGATACGTTTCTACAAAGGTTTTTAGGCTTTATGTTCCGTAAAAAACCACATTACGAGGCTATTTTATTTAAGCCTTGCAACAGTATACATACATTTTTTATGAAATTTTTAATTGATGTTTTATTTCTAAACGAGAACATGGAAGTAATAAGAAAGCTTGATGGTCTAAAACCCGGGAAAGTGATAATGCCACAGAAAGGCGGCATAATTGTTATTGAAGCAAAGTCAGGAATGTTTACAAAAATAAAAGAAGGCACAAAATTAAGTATATTGGATTAACTCGTTTATTTATGAACAGTTTTAGTGGTATAATGCAAGGAACAGCTAAATAAAAATCGGGTTTTTTATTTAGCTGTTCCTAAACATAAATTTAAAAAGGGATTGACTATGCAGATAAAAAATTTTGAAGATTACCACTTAAGCAGTGAATTGTTAAAAGCCATTAAGCTACTAAATTATACAAAACCGACACAGGTCCAGCAACAGGTTATACCTGAAGTTTTAAACGGGAACGATATTATTGTAAGATCACAGACCGGCAGCGGAAAGACAGCATCCTTCGCGATTCCGGTTTGTCATTTAATAAACTGGGAAGATAATAAGCCTCAGGCACTGGTCATTACTCCGACAAGAGAACTTGCAATACAGGTAAAAGAAGACTTCTTCAATATAGGTAGATTTAAAAGGCTTAAGGTGCTTGCACTGTATGGAAAATCACCTTTCACAGTTCAGGAAAAACAGTTGAAGCAGAAAACTCATATTGTAGTGGGTACCCCGGGAAGAATAATTGATCATCTGGAACGGGGTACTTTCGATACCTCAAATATAAAATACCTTGTAATTGATGAAGCTGATGAAATGCTAAACATGGGATTTATCGAGCAGTTGGAGGCAATAATAAACAGCCTTCCAAAGCAACGAATAACAATGTTATTCTCAGCCACAATGCCAAAAGATATAGAACTTTTGTGCCGGAAGTATATGAATATCCCTGTCCGGTTGGAAATTAATGATGAAAATCCAACCTCTGAGCGTATTGAGCAAGAGGGCTATAATGTAAATGAAGCTGACAAATTCGAGCTGTTAAGGGATATAACCATAGTAGAAAACCCTGATAGCTGCATGATTTTTTGTAATACAAAACAAAAGGTTGATGTGCTTTTTGAACAACTCCAAAAGCAGAAATACTCCTGTGAAAAAATCCATGGAGATATGGAGCAGCCCGAGAGATTAAAGGTAATGAATGATTTTAAGCAAGGGTATTTCAGATACCTGGTAGCCACAGATATAGCTGCGAGGGGGATAGATATTGACAACATATCACTTGTCATCAATTATGATGTTCCTCAGGATCGAGAAAACTATGTCCATAGAATAGGAAGAACAGGGCGCGCAAATAAAAAAGGAAAAGCAATAATATTTATTACCGGTAATGATAGTAAATATCTCGAGGCAATTCATAAATATATTGGAAGTGAGATTCAAATAAAGGAAAGACCAGACAAGGAAATCGTAGAAAATGCACTTCAGGATTTTAACGACAAAATGAGTGTTATGCCCGATATAAAAGAAACAAAAGGTGCCAAGCTGAGCAAGGACATTATCAAATTGCATATTAATGCGGGGAAAAAAACCAAGCTCAGACCTGTGGATGTGGTGGGGACGGTCTGCAGTATTGAAGGAATGACCTCCGAGGATATAGGAATTATAAATATTCTCGATGTGTCAACCTTTGTTGAAATACTTAATAATAAAGGTGAAATGGTCTATAGGGTACTACAGCACAAGCCAATCAAGGGCAGACTCAGGAGGGTAAGTAAAGCTGATAGTAATGAATTTTAAGGTATAGCTTTGCTTTTTATTTCTTCTAATTTATTGGACAGTATGATAAAATAGTTTATTGAAAATACCGGTTAATGCGATTAAAAAACTTATGATAGGGTGGGGTTATATGAAAAAGTTTATGTCTGAATTTAAAGAGTTTATTTCAAGGGGTAACGTTATTGACATGGCGGTAGGTATAATTGTTGGTTCTGCATTTACTGCAATTGTAACTTCATTGGTAAATCAGGTTATTATGCCTGCTATAGGTTATATAATTGGACAAGTTAATTTTACTGATTTATTAAAATGGACATTAAAAAAAGCGGATGGAGACAAACCTGAAGTTGCAATACTATTTGGAGCCTTTATTCAACAAGTAGTTAATTTCCTTATTATTGCATTTGTTGTATTCTGTATGGTCAAGCTCATTAACAAGCTAAAAAGGAAAAAGGTTGAAGAAATTGTTGAAGCAAAACCGGTTGAGCCCGAACCATCTGCCGAGCTTAAAATGTTGACAGAAATCAGGGATTTATTAAAGGAATCAAAAAAGTAATATGTAAAAAAAAGGGGACTAAAAATAGTCCCCTTTAAACTGTAATTATTTATTATTTTAAATTATCCTATAAACTGCTGTGTCCAGTATAGTCTTCCGCTTGAATTCTTGGCAATTCCAACACCAATCTGTGTGAAGGAAGCTTTAAGAATGTTTGCTCTGTGTCCCGGTGAATTCATCCAGCCTTCCATAACCTGCTCAGGAGTAGTCTGTCCCATTGCGATGTTCTCTCCGGCCGTTCTGTAACTGATTCCAAACTTCTTCATCATATCAAAGGGTGATCCATAAGTCGGTGAATTATGATCAAAATAATTATTTTTAGCCATATCTTGTGATTTCAATGTTGCTACTTTACTTAGCTCAGCATTCATTGTTAATGGTTTTAACCCGTTTTTAGCTCTTTCCGCATTAACCAATTCAACTACTTTCTTCTGAAAAGCACTGTAATCTCCGTTTGTACTTGATGGCGTACTTGTAGTTGGTTTGCTTGTACTAGGTG
Source organism: uncultured Clostridium sp. (assembly GCA_964415835.1). Lineage (GTDB taxonomy): Bacteria > Bacillota > Clostridia > Acetivibrionales > DSM-1351 > Ruminiclostridium. The sequence goes on from CAYQCA010000123.1 coordinate 9,805, forward strand.
CACTTGTTGATGGTGCAGCAGGCTTACTTGTTGTATTTGTGTTTGGGTCAGTCTTGGTAGCTGTTGATCCGCCTAATGATTTTAAAAGGGAATCCAATTTTGCTTTTATTGCTGAATAATTTGCATTGTTGGCAGTTTTTCCATTACAGTTTGAACTGTTAATTATGGTTTGTAATTTACTTTGAACGTCTGAATTAATATTCGCATTATTTAAAATAGTTTGTACCTGATTTTTTATATCTGATGAATTGTTAGTTGTCTGCTGATTATTTTTGGTTGGACAATTCGTACTGTTTTTTGTGGTCGCTGTGCTGACAGGTGTAGCTTGTTCTTTTTCGGTAGTTGTTTTTGTTTCTTGTACCTCTGGTTTTGAGTTATTTAATGTTTTTATTAACTGTTGAGTATCATTTGTTTTAACAACATTGGCAATACTTTCAACCTTCTGCGTTTCAACATTTTGACCTGCAGCTTTTGTCTCTCCTACAGCAAAGCCATTAAAGGCGAAAGCTGAAACGAAAATAGCGCAGGCTGCAATACTGGAAATTATAATTGATGATTTATTTTTCATGTTAACCTCCCATTAGTTTTGATTAAATTTTACGTTTGTTCTTCTTGCTTAATAATCAGCGTTTTTGCGATGATGCTTCTGCCAAGCGAATATTCAGCGTAACATTTATCAGCTACCGGGGTACAGGCTTATGTTAACACTGATCTTTTTATGGAACAACCCCACAGATTTTGGTAACAGGAATAAATACATAAATCAATGGCTTGTAATTTTAGGGGTAAGGCCTTGTTATCAGTGTGTTAATAAAGACTAGGGAAAAATTGCGGCTTTTCTATAAATTGGCAGTAAAAAGTTAGTAATGCATAAATATATAGCCTGAATTTTGCAACATGTTGTTTATTTGTGATAAAATAGGGGAATATAATCAAAAAATTTCATTTTGAATCTAGGCGTTATAACACAAAAAATGTTAAAGGGTGATAATATTTATGGAATGGCTTACTAATCAAAATCCAGTATTACTGGCACTTTTAGCAACATTAACCACATGGGCGCTGACTGCACTTGGCGCGGCAATGGTTTTCTTTTTTAAAGAAATTAATCAGCGAATACTGAATACTATGCTGGGGTTTGCTGCAGGCGTTATGATTGCAGCAAGTTTTTGGTCTCTATTGGCACCGGCAATTGAAATGGCTCAGTCCTCGGCAATTCCTGCCTGGCTTGTTGCGGCATTAGGATTTTTAGGAGGTGCAGCATTTTTATGGATGGCAGACAAAATAATACCCCATATGCATATAAACTCAAAAGAGGGCGAAAGTGAGGGAATATCAACCAAACTCAAGCGCAGTATCCTTTTGGTCTTTTCAATAACTCTACATAATATTCCAGAAGGTCTGGCAGTAGGCGTGGCATTTGGTGCAGCTGCAAATGGTATGCACGATATTACCATTTTATCCGCAATAGCTGTTGCTGTTGGTATTGGAATTCAAAACTTCCCTGAAGGTGCAGCAGTTTCTATTCCATTGAGAAGAGAGGGATTGTCCAGAACAAAGAGCTTTTTGTATGGGCAGGCTTCGGGTCTAGTTGAGCCTATAGCAGGTGTAATCGGTGCGGCGCTGGTGATGTTTGTTCAGCCTATATTACCATATGCACTGGCATTTGCAGCAGGTGCGATGATCTTTGTAGTTGTTGAGGAGTTGATTCCCGAAGCCCAGAGCGGAAATCACAAAAGTACACATCTTGCGACAATGGGCTGTATTATAGGTTTTACCGTGATGATGATTTTGGATGTGGCATTAGGATAAAATAACATAATTAGAG
>CAYQCA010000124.1:0-8097 GCA_964415835.1 uncultured Clostridium sp.
CAATTAAAGGATCAATTGCTCTATGTTTGGAAAAGCTGTTTGAAACTTAGCCACTGCAAAAATGGGAAGTTATTATTTGACATTGTTTAACATTGTAAATACAATGTTTATAGTAAAATATTTATTTTGTGAACAACTCATGAGGAAATACTATGTATGAAAGAGTTAAAAGGCTTTTAGGAGAAGGGCCATATCCTTTTTCTATTGATGATATTAATGGTAAGAGTAGGATTGAATCATTTTTAGGGCAGGAAATGATTGTTTTATCAACAAAAGATACAATAAATATGCCAAAAGGAAGTCATTCCCATGAAAGTTATGAATTTTTATTACCGTCAACAGAAATGCGTAATACAATGGTTGATTCAAAAATAACCAACTTCGAAAAAAACAAATTGTTTCCAATAAATGTTGAACAGCCGCATGGACCATCGGTTGAAATAAAAGAATGTAATCTTTTGTGCTTTCAGATTGGCAGGAATACCTTTAACAACATAACCCAGGATTATTGTAAAAAGAAAGATATTACATTTGAAAATGAGAGCAAAAAGATCGGAAGTGAAATACCTTTCCTTTTAAAAATGTTTATGGATGAGACCAGAAATTTGCAAACTGGAAGTGAATTTATATTGCAAAATATCATTAATCTGATTGCAATGAATTTACTCAGGCAAGTTAAAAGCAATATCCCCATTTTAGTAACCGAAAAAGACTATTATGAAAGAGAAAATATCAGCAGAGCAATCAGCTATCTGAAGGAAGAATACAACTCAGAGTTTTCGCTGGAAGACGTTGCCCGGATAGCAAACTTAAGTCAGTATCATTTTATAAGAACATTTAAATCTGTAACAGGAAAGACTCCGTATGATTATTTGCTGGATATAAAAATAGATAAGTCAAAGATACTATTAAAGATAAATAAATATTCTATTACTGACGTGTGCTTTATGTGTGGCTTTAATAGCCTTGGACATTTTTCAACTGTTTTTAAAAGAAAAGTTGGAATCTTACCTTCTCAATTCAGGAAAATGTAAAACAGCAATAAAACAAAAATGAACAGCAATATTATCAAAGTTTTTCCCAAAACAAAATGATATAGTTGAAATATATGCTTTAAACTATATATTTTTTGAGGGGGTCTTTAAACTATGTTAAAAAACAGAAAATTTATAGCTTTATTATTATCTGTTACTATGATTTTTACTTTATTATTTTCTTCAACCGTTGCTTTTGCAGAGGATGATTATACCGAAGAGGATACTGCATCTGATGAAGAGTTAACTGACGAGAATGCTGCTGCAGGTACCAGGTCAGACCTGGATGGATATAAAGGACTTGTAGCTCACTGGAAGTTTGATGGTGATTTAAAAGACTCGGCTAAGTTTAAAAATGATGGCCAAGCTGTAGGAGGTAAGAGCGGAGTCACTTTTGTAGACGCTGTATTAGGCAAGGGAGTGAGGCTGGACGGGAAAAGTTACATAGAAGTGCAGGATAGTGATTCTCTTGCTCTTTCAAACCAATTTACATTTTCCTTCTGGGTTTATAAAGAAGATATGAGGAAAAATGAAAGCATGGATGGCGGGGTTCCTTATATTATAAAAACCAATGAAGAAGGCTATGAATATCCGTACGGCGTATATGAATGGTGGGCGATGACACCTGGAATAACCTTTGCCGACGAAGATGGTGCCTATGATATCCATTCTCAAAAACAGGTCGATATGCAGAAATGGACTATGATATCGGTTTCTTATGATGGAAAGACCATGAAAATATACCGTGATAAAGAAATGGTTAAGAGCGAGCTCAAAAGCGTTTCCTTAATCAACTCCAGCTATCCTCTGTATATCGGATTCGGTCATTTTATGACAGTTGATAATTATTTCAAAGGCATTCTGGATGATATGAAAATCTACAATGAAGCTCTTTCGTATGGTGAAATTGAGGACTTGTATGACGAAGCTGTTGCAAAAGGCTCAGGAAAGAACCTGATAAACAAACCCAATAAGCTGGTTGCTTATTACAAATTCGAGGACAATTTAAAGGATTTATCAGGCTTTAAAAATGACGGGGTTGCCGTAAAAGCAAATAATTTCAAATATGTTGACGGAATTGCGGGAAAAGCAATAAAATTCAGCGGTGCCAGCTATATTGAAGTTAAGGACAATGATTCACTGGACCTGGACAGGGGCTTTACTTTTGGCGCATGGGTTTATAAAGAAAAAACACAGGATATTTATCCGATTTTTTCAAAATTCGGAGAGAGCTTTGATAAAAGAGGCTGCTCGTACCAAGTTCTTGACTGGTTTGGAAACGGACCGCGTTTATCATTAGCCGATTTTGAAAGTGAGGGTGAAATATCTGAATTTGAAACTAATCTGGAAAATGAAGTAGCAGAGGGTAAATGGTATTATTTTACCGCAACATATAACGGCAAAGCAGAAGATGACGAAGATACCAATAAAGATTCTAACACAGTTAAATTATATATAAACGGAAAACTTGCTGCTACAGAAGAATTTAACGGTGAAATCTCCAACTCCAGCGGGCCCTTATGGATCGGCGGCACAAACCATAACAGCGAGAGTATATATTTCAAAGGTATAATGGACGAGTTCAGAATATATAACTATGCACTTAACCCAACACAGGTTCAAACACTTTATGGAATGAAGGATGGCCTGGAGGTTGCATCAACAGATAAAAAAGTTGTATTCTCTTCACTGAAACCCAAGCAAAATATACAATTGGCTGTGAATCTTATAACTCATATGTATACAGCACCCAGCGCTAAACTGGCAGATGGAAAGGACGAACTGAAGAAACTTAATGTAACCCCAAAAGCTACATATAAATCCAGTAATCCAAAGATAGCTACCATATCAAAAGAAGGTAAAATTACCACTGTAGGGAAGGGCAAAGCAACTATTACTGCTACTTATGGAAAGTATTCGCAAAGTATATCAATTGTAGTTAAATAGGAACTTAGCCTGGTAGCTGTCTGCACAGAAGCAATTTTTTCATGAAGAGTTGTTGCAATATGATAAAATCATTTTGCAACAACTTTTTTACTGCAAACTTTCATAAAACAAAAATCTTGATATAAAAATAATTGAGGTATATAATTAAACTAATAGAGAAATTTTCGTTAGGTGAGGTTCCTAAACAGATAAACGCTACTGCCCGGAAACATCGAGAGATGCCAATGGGTCAACAGGTACTACCGAAATAAGGTTTTACTTAATGTAGCTGGATTTTGTTCCAAAGCTGTTTAGTGCTAAAACTCAACGAGTGAAGGTTATTTTTTATGCCATAAAACCGTCACTCGCATTGGCGGTTTTTTTATTTACTCAAAACGGAGGTGAATGGTATGGATTGTGACCCTGATAGTAGTCACAAGCAGTGTTTGAAATTTTTTTGGGCTTATTTTCTGTACCAGTTACCGACACAGGTAAATTAGTATTGTCAAAGAGCCCTTGACTGGATAATCAAAGAAAGGGGCGAGTTTATTGATTGAAATCTTTAAAACAGTAAATAACGAAATACAGCGCACAGATACTTTTGAAGACGGAGTTTGGGTAAATCTTGTAAATCCTACTGAAGAAGAAATTAACAAGGTTGTCAGTGCTTTGAATGTTGAAATTGACTACTTAAAGGCTGCATTGGATGAAGAAGAAAGAGCCAGAATTGAGAGTGATAATGGACAGACTCTTATAATTGTTGATATACCTATAGTTGATGTAGAGGACAAAATTAATATTTATAATACGATTCCAATTGCGATAATACTAATTAAACATATTATTATTACTGTTTGCTTGAAGGAAGACACTCTACTTAATGATTTTATTAATAACAAAGTAAAATCATTTTTAACTCAGTATAAGACACGATTTGTACTTCAGATACTTCACAAGAATGCTACAAGATATTTGCAATATCTGAAAAATATTGATAAAACCAGCAGCAGAATAGAGCAGCAGGTTTACAAATCAATGAAGAACAAGGAGCTTATTTTGATGCTGAAGCTGCAAAAGAGCCTTGTTTATTTTTCTACGTCATTAAAGTCAAATGAAGTAGTTTTGGAAAAACTGATGAAGTATGACCATATTAAAAAATATCCTGATGATGAGGATTTGCTTGAGGATGTAATAATAGAAAACAAGCAGGCCATTGAGATGGCAAATATTTATAGCAGTATTCTGTCTGGTACTATGGAGGCCTTTGCTTCTGTTATTTCAAACAACCTGAATATTGTTATGAAATTTTTAACTTCAGTTACAATTGTAATGGCTATTCCCACAATGATATCGAGTTTCTTTGGAATGAATTTGAATCTGCCATTGTCGCCATCAAATCCATTTGGTTTCTGGATCATTTTTATATTATCGGTAGCCATTTGCTCAATTGCAGGGTACACTCTTTATAAGAAAAAATTATTTTAAGAACACAAAGAAATCTTTAAGGTAAAATGTAAGGGGACATTTCTCCAATGTGCTGTGCACTGTGGGAATGTCCCCTTTTGAATACTATCTTTCACATAAATTTCCGAGCCCATCATAGAAGCTTTCATCAGCGCTTCTTAAAACTCCTTGACTGTCGAAGAAGTCTTCATCTGGTTGTCTTAAAATACCCATAAAGTCAAAATAATCATCACCCGGATCACGTAAAATGCCTTCCTTGTCTATATAGCGATCTCCAGGATTGCGTAAAATACATTGGGCATCATAATATTTTTCCTTGAGGGAATACAAAATTAATCACTCTTTCATAAAAATTAATAATACTATTATAACATATATAAATCAATTCTGAACATTTATTTTCCATAAAAATGGGTTTCTATATTATGTGAAATTTGATGAATTTTTCACACATGTTTGTGCTATAATCAAAGAGGCATTTTTGTTTATGCGGAGGAAAATATGGCAGATATCAGAGAAAATACATTTGACATTACAATAATTGGAGCAGGTGCGGTAGGATGCGCAATTGCCAGAGAGCTTTCAAGATATGATCTTAAAGTAGCTGTACTTGAAAAAGAGAGTGACGTAGCAGCTGCAACCAGCGGGAGAAACAGTGCTGTGGTACATGCCGGTTTTAACAATAAGCCGGGCAGTTTAATGGCAAAGCTTTGTGTTGAGGGAAACGAAGGCTTTGAAAATATATGCAAAGAGCTGGAGGTTCCGTACAAAAAGTCCGGTAAACTCATTGTAGCTTTTGATGAGAGTGATTTTGCCGGTATTGATAAACTAATAGAAAACGGCAGAAAGAATGGCGTCAAAGGTTTGGAATTTGTAAATGGTGAGGTTGTAAAAAAACTGGAACCCCATGTGCGCGGAATAGGCGCAATGCTATCTCCGAATACTGCAATCACAAATCCATTTATTTATACCGTTGCTCTTGCGGAAAATGCTGCTCAAAATGGTGTCAGGTTTTTCTTTGAAACAGAAGTAAAAGGAATATCAAAGAAGGTAAATCTTTTTAGAATAAGGGCGGGCGATACTTATTTTCATAGCAGGTACGTTGTAAATAGTGCTGGCCTTTATGCAGATAGAATTTCGTCGATGGCAGGAGACAGAAGATTCAAAATTTTCCCTTGCCGTGGAGAATATTTTATATTAGACAAAAGAGCGAGCCAATACTTGAATATGCCTGTGTATCCCGTTCCGAGACCGGGTATTGGAGGCTTGGGCGTGCATCTGACACCTACTATGGAAGGAAACATACTGATAGGGCCAAGTGCAGAATATATCAGGACAAAAAGCGATTACGCAGCAACAAAACCTGTTATGGACAAGCTTTTTAATGAAGCAAGGGAGCTGCTGCCACCTCTTGGGATGAAACATATAATCAGGAGCTATACAGGAATCAGAGCTAAAATAGTAGGGCCTAAAACAGGTGGCTTTGGCGATTTTATTATAGAAGAATCAGAGGTTGTCCCTGGATTAATTAATTTAATAGGAATAGAATCACCGGGATTAACATCTTCCGTCCCCATAAGCAGGATGGTTAGGGATATTATTGCAAATAGTGAGAATTTAAATCTGAAGAGCAGCTTCATATCAACAAGAAAGGGCATAGTTCAGTTCAGGGAATTACCGGTAGAGCAGAAGGAAAAGCTTATTAAAGAGTGCCCCGAATACGGAGAAATAGTATGCAGATGTGAAGGTATTACAAAGAAGGAGATTTTGGATGCCATTAACAATCCTCTTGGAGTTGTTACTTTAGCAGGTATAAAATACAGGGCCAGAGCGATGATGGGCAGATGCCAGGGAGGATATTGCCTTACACGAATTGTTGATATTCTCAGAAGTGAAAAAGGCCTTTCTCCTGATGAAATAACTATGAGAGGCAAAAACTCAAAGCTTTTTACAGGTAATGTAAAATAATTTAACAAAAATAGGAAGTTATTATTTAGCTATTTCTAGATAGGGTGAAATATATGTTAATAAACAAGGAATTGGTTATTGTAGGTGCAGGGCCTGCCGGTCTGGCTGCTGCCATAGAGGCGAAGAAGAAAGGTATTGAGGATATACTTGTTATAGAAAGAGAGTCTATTGCAGGTGGAATACTGAATCAATGTATCCATGACGGGTTTGGACTGATGAAATTCAATACCGCATTAACAGGGCCGGAGTACGCTCAGAAATATATTGATGAGGCAGCGGAGCTGCAAATTGAAATATTGACAGACACGATGGTGCAGGATATAAGTCATGATAGGGTTGTTACAACCATCAGTTCAAAAGGGTTAATGCAATACAGGGCCGGGGCTGTTATCCTGGCTATGGGCTGCCGGGAAAGAACACGAGGTGCTATTTGTATTCCTGGGACCCGCCCTGCCGGCGTTTTTACAGCCGGAGTAGTTCAAAATCTGGTTAATATCCGAAATGTAATGGTAGGAAATAACGTTGTTATTCTGGGCTCTGGGGACATAGGGCTCATTATGGCCAGACGTTTGACCTTAGAGGGTGCTAATGTATTGGCTGTAGTTGAAAAATTACCTTATTCAAGCGGTCTTCAGCGAAATATAACTCAGTGCCTTGATGACTTTAACATACCTTTGTTGCTAAGTCATACAGTTACTAAAATAGAAGGACAACAAAGGGTTAAAAGTGTAACCATTTCAAAGGTTGATTGCCAAGGAAACGTAATTCGCGGTACCTCTCAAAAAATAGAATGTGATACATTGATACTTTCAGTGGGCCTTATACCTGAAAATGAGCTCTCGCAAAATGCCGGAATACAGCTTGATAATATAACCGGTGGCTCAAGTGTTGATGAGAATCTTCAGACAAATGTACCCGGTATATTTGCCTGCGGCAATGTTCTACAGGTACATGATCTGGTTGATTATGTATCTGAAGAGGGTGAAGTTGCCGCCGGAAGCGCAGCTGCCTTCCTGAAAGAAAGCAGGTTCGTTGCGTCAGAAATTAATGTTGAAGCTGGAAGTGGTATAAGATATGTCCTTCCGCAAAAGATTTCGGCAAACAAAGATATAACTTTTTCTATGAGAGTCGGAGCCCCATGTAAAAATAAAACTATTATTTTCAAAGATGGAAATAGACAAATTAAGAAAAAAAACTTAAAATCACTAAGCCCTGCAGAGATGATCAGAATTTCCGTAAAGTCCGGAGAATTAGAGGGAATATCCGGTTTGGAGGTGTATATTGATGAATAACAGCAAAGAGATAGTTTGTATTGTATGCCCTAACGGTTGCAGAATTAACGTAAGCTTTGATAAAAATAAAAACATAACAGAAATTAAAAATGCGTTATGCAAAAATGGCGAAGCTTATGTAAAAGATGAAATTCAATGTCCTAAAAGGAGTCTGACGACAACAATAAGGGTAATAGGAGGAAAATTGCCTCTTGTAAGTGTCAGAAGTGATAAACCTATTCCAAAAGAGAAAATACCCGATGCTCTTAAAGAAATAAATAAACTGGAACTTAAGGCTCCAGTTGAATTTCATCAGATAATTATACAAGACCTGCTGGGTACAGGTGCTGATATAATAGCCACAAAGCAGGTTTTGAAGGATCGTTAGCCAGCTAGGTAAGTACTTAAGGAGGGAAAAATTGTGGCAGACAAGA
>CAYQCA010000124.1:8107-11596 GCA_964415835.1 uncultured Clostridium sp.
GCCTGTTATTTAAGTATTGAGGAGGGGGAAAAGGTGCAAGCCCAGTCGATTAATTGTTTAAAATGCAAGTACTACTATATAACTTGGGATACTCAGAAACCTTATGGATGTAAATTTTTTGGTTTTAAATCATATCAGACACCGTCAGTTGTGGTTCTTCAGTCATCCGGGAGTCCCTGCCAGGGATTCGAAGATAAAAGTCAAAATAGACAAAAAAACATATGATATAAGTTAAAAATTTTACTTAACCCTAATTGACAATGATTATCAATTAGGGTATTATATTATATGTAAATGAGAATAATTATCAAAAAGGTGGCGAAAATATGACGTTAGATAAGGCCAACATAGGAGATTTAATCCAAATTGTCAGTATAGAAGATAAAGATATTCGTGACCAGGCGATTAGACTATGCGTATATGAAGGTTCAAAAATGAAGTGCTCGGAAAAATTACCTGCTGGACCTATTATTTTGCAAAACAGAAAGCAAGAGGTTGCTATAAGCAGGAAACTTGCTGAGCGTATAATTGTTTCAAAAGTTTGCTAGTCTATTTTTACAATTGGAGGTAGCATAAAAGAAATGGAATACATTTATAATTCAAGCGCGTACCTCCACGATGCTTTTATTACTAGTTATGACAAAAGTTGGCGTGGAGGTTTTTATGTCCATAAATAATTCAGAACAGGATTTGAAGCATTTGGTGCTGGTAGGAAACCCAAATGTGGGTAAATCTGTGTTCTTTAATCTTTTCACAGGCAGATATGTTGATGTTTCAAATTTTCCTGGTACAACAATAGATATTAGTTCAGGGAGGTTTGATGATTATATAGTCGAAGATACCCCTGGTATCTATGGTGTATCTTCATTTAATGATGAAGAAAGAGTAGCCAGGGATGTTATCCTAAATGCAGATATCGTACTTAATGTAATTGATGCTGTCCATATGCAGCGAGATATATTTTTGACCCAGCAGCTTATTGACATGGGTAAAAAAGTTATTGTAGCAGTCAATTTAATAGACGAAGCTAAGAAAAACGGGATAAAAATTGATATAAAAAAGCTTTCAGAACAGCTGGGAGTTGACGTAATTCCTACTTCAGCAGTAAAAGGTATGGGTATAGAAGAAGTCAAGGGAAAAATAAAGGATGCCAGACAAGGCAATAGAACTCAGGGTATTCAGGAGCTGCTTCATGAGTATAAGGGAATAAACGAGCCTGAGGCATTGCTTATTCTCGAGGATGACGAAACCATTGCAGTCAGAAATGGTGTACAAATTGCCGGAAAGCGTGAAGAACTATATAAATCCAGAAGATCCAGAGTAGATGACATAATTGATTCTGTTGTGACTGACTCTTTTGAAGGTACAAGCCTTGGAACCAAGCTGGGAAGACTGCTGCTTAAACCCATAACCGGTATTCCTATAATGCTTGCAATTTTAGCAGCAATGTTTTGGTTTATTGGAGTATTTATTGCTCAGACTGTTGTTGAAGTGACAGAAGTTCAAATTATGGAGGGATACTATAAGCCTTTTATAGAATCAATTCTAAGTTTTATACCTCAGGATTCTTTTTTTAGAAGTCTATTAATAGGAGATTTCGGAGTCCTGACCATGACTCCTATATATATGTTAGGCTTATTGCTCCCGCTGTCAGTTGGTTTTTATTTGTTAATGTCCATTTTGGAGGATTCAGGCTTTTTGCCCAGAATTGCTGTATTAACAGATAAAGCCTTATCTAAAGTAGGATTGAATGGAAGAGCTATTATCCCGATTATTCTTGGTTTCGGGTGCGTAACTATGGCAACTATGACAACTCGTCTTCTTGGATCAAAAAGAGAAAAGGTTATAGCAACTTTTCTTCTGGGTCTTACTGTACCATGTTCGGCTCAGCTGGGAGTAATAATTGGTCTGCTGACTCCGTTGGGATTGAAAGCTATAATTGCTTATGTAGTAATACTGGTATTGATTTTTGGTATCTCAGGAGCTCTATTAAACAAGTTTCTACCGGGTGAGTCAAGCCAGTTGTTTATAGATTTGCCCCAGATAAGGATGCCACAGTTTAAAAATATTATGAAGAAGACAATGACAAAATCAAAAGCATTCCTTCTTGAAGCAACACCGATATTTGCATTCGGAGCAGTGCTAATAACGGTTTTACAGTACTCTGGTGCACTTGTAAGTATTGAAAAAGTAATTTCGCCATTGACGGTAAATTGGCTGAAGTTGCCAGCAGAAACGTCTCTGGTATTTATTATGGGTATAATAAGAAGAGACTTTGGTGCAGCTGGCTTAAGCAGTATGATTTTGTCCAATGGACAGATGCTGGTGGCTTTAATAACTATTACATTATTTGTTCCATGTGTAGCTTCTATTATGATGATATTTAAAGAACGTTCAAAGCTTGAGGCTTCTTCTATATGGATCGGAAGTCTTGCGATCGCCTTTTTGATAGGCGGAGTTTTGGCGCAGTTTATTGTGTAGAACCGGAGATGGTTCTTCATTTTCATTAAAGAAAGAAGGTCGATTTTATGCAAAGGGAATGTCCAGAATGTAAATACTTATTTGACTACAATCCAGAAAAAAAAGAAAATACTAAATGCCCCCGATGTGGTAAAATATATATGGATAAAAAGGGTTGTGAAAACTGTAAAGGTTGTTCTTTATGGAAATCCTGCAATAAATGTTGAGGGGAGCTATTTTATTTGAATACTGCTGACAATGAATTTCTAAAAGAAAAATTAAAAGAGTACGGTTATAAGTTTACCGGACAAAGAGCTGCTATTTTAAATACCTTAATACAATGTTCAGGACAGCATATAAGCACCGAGGAACTTTTTAATGTGGTAAAAATAAAGCATCCTGAGATTGGACTTGCAACAGTATACAGAACAATGATTCTGTTGGATAAACTGGGCTTGGTTCACAAGCTTGATTTTGACGATGGCTTTAGCAGATATGAGCTTGTCAAACCAAATGAAGATCACAGGCATCATCATCTTATTTGCAGTTCATGCGGCAGCGTTTCCGAAGTAGAAGAGGATTTGCTGGACTCACTTGAAGAACAGATATTGCAAAAAAACGGGTTTCTTGTAAAAGACCATAGGGTTAAGTTTTATGGATTATGTAAAAAATGCAGATAAATGAATTTGTGCTCAGGAATAATACAGTTAATATTTGGGGAAAATCCGTGATATATAAGTTTTAAACGGAGTGACCCCTATGTATACAATAAGAAGAATTTTAAATCCTGAAATATATCAGGGAAAACATAAAAGCAGAAATTATTTTGAGGGCTGGTATTTTAAAATTATCGATAAAAACTCTCAATATATTATTGCAGTAATACCAGGTGTTTCCATTTCAGAGGAAGGCAAGCATGCCTTTATACAGTTTATAAATGCAACCTCCGGTGAAACAAAATATATTCGCTTCAATGTAAGCGATTTTTCATTTTCTGAAAAAGAATTTAGTATTTCTATTGCAGATAAT
>CAYQCA010000125.1:0-4805 GCA_964415835.1 uncultured Clostridium sp.
AAATGAAGATGTTCATGGAAGGCTAGTACCTGACGATGTAGAAGAGGTTTTAGCTAAATATAAAGACTTATAAAAACTATTTGGAGTAAAAGATGAGAGATTTATCACTACACATTCTTGATATAGCTCAGAACTCTATAAAAGCAAATGCATCTATGATTGAGGTTCACATAAGTGCTTATACGGAGCAGAATCAATTGTCCATAGAGATTTCTGATAATGGATGTGGAATGGACAGCGATTTTCTAAAAAAGGTGGAAGATCCGTTTGTAACGACAAGAAATACAAGGAAGATCGGGTTGGGAATTCCGCTTTTAAAAGAATCTGCTTTGAAATGTGAGGGTAATTTCAATATTTATTCAGAAAAAAATATAGGAACAAAGGTAACAGCTACTTTTTCAATTAAACATATTGACAGACTGCCTATCGGAGACATTGGTGACACGATGACATTACTGATTTCGGCAAATGAAAATATTCAGTTTGTTCTGACTATGCAAAGTGAAAAGGGCTGCGTTGAAATTGATACAAAAGAAATAAACAAACAACTCAACGGAGTAAGTATTACTGAGTTTGAGGTTGTGCAGTGGATAAAGGAATATATTGCTGAGGGTGTAATCAATATTTTTGGAGGTGTACTCAATGAAGTCTATAGCTGAATTAGATCAGATCAGAAAGAAAACTCTTGACCAAATTTCCCTGAGATCAAATACAGAAGGATTCAGAGTTGTGGTGGGAATGGCTACCTGTGGTATAGCAGCAGGCGCGAGACCAGTTATGAATGCATTTTTAGAAGAGATAAACAAAAGAAATTTGAACGATGTTACCGTTACGATGACAGGCTGTATTGGTGTTTGCAGACTTGAACCTGTTGTTGAGGTTTTTGACAAAGAGGGAAATAAAGTAACTTATGTTAAAATGAACGCTGAAAAAGCTGCCAGAGTTGTTTTAGAACACATTGTCAATGGTAAAGTATGCATGGACCTGACAATTGGGGCTGCTGAGGGGAAAAAATAATATATTGTGGGGAGGTTTATAAAAATGCAATTATATAGAGCACACGTGCTGGTATGTGCGGGTACAGGTTGTACATCGTCCAATTCCGTAAAGATTATGGAGGAGATGGAAGCTTTACTCTCAAGCAATAAATTGGACAAAGAAGTTAAAATAGTAAAAACAGGTTGTTTTGGTCTCTGCGCAGAAGGACCTATTATGGTTGTTTACCCCGAGGGTTCTATGTACACAAGAGTTCAGGTTTCAGACGTAAAAGAAATAGTTGAAGAGCATCTGTTAAAAGGAAGAATAGTTAAGAGACTGCTTGCAAACGAAGATGAATCAACTGAAATTTCAAAGTCTCTTGAAGGTGTAGATTTCTTCAAAAGACAGATGCGTATCGCGCTCCGAAACTGCGGACGTATAAATCCTGAAAATATCGATGAATATATAGCATTCGATGGATATAAGGCTTTAGAAAAAGTATTAACTGAAATGACTCCGGAGATAGTTGTTGACACAATGAAAAAATCCGGATTAAGAGGAAGAGGGGGCGGAGGATTCCCAACAGGCATTAAATGGGAGTTTGCAGCCAAGCAGGTAAATGATCAGAAGTATGTTTGCTGTAATGCCGACGAAGGAGACCCTGGAGCATTTATGGACAGAAGTGTTCTCGAAGGAGATCCGCATTCACTTATAGAGGCAATGGCAATAGCAGGTTTTGCTATTGGTTCAAATCAAGGTTACGTATATGTAAGAGCTGAGTATCCAATAGCGGTTAAGAGATTGCAGATAGCTATCGATCAGGCCAGAGAATATGGATTGCTTGGAGACAACATTCTTGGCACAGGTTTTAAATTTGATCTTGAAATCAGATTGGGTGCCGGAGCATTTGTTTGTGGTGAGGAAACTGCGCTGATGACGTCAATAGAAGGTCACAGAGGAGAACCCAGACCAAGACCTCCATTCCCTGCTGTTAAAGGTTTATGGGAAAAACCAACTATATTAAATAACGTAGAAACTTATGCAAATGTACCTGTAATAATATTAAATGGTGCTGAATGGTTCTCAAGTATAGGCACTGAGAAGAGCAAGGGAACAAAGGTTTTCGCACTGGGTGGAAAAATAAACAACACAGGCTTGGTTGAAGTTCCAATGGGAACTACCTTAAGAGAAGTTGTCTATGATATAGGCGGAGGAATTCCAAATGGTAAGAAATTCAAGGCTGCTCAGACTGGCGGACCTTCAGGCGGATGTATTCCGGCGAGCCATTTAGATACTCCTATAGATTATGATTCACTTATTGCATTGGGCTCAATGATGGGTTCCGGTGGACTTATCGTAATGGATGAAGATAACTGTATGGTTGATATCGCTAAATTCTTCCTGGAATTTACGGTTGATGAATCCTGCGGTAAATGTCCTCCATGCCGTATCGGTACTAAACGTATGCTTGAAATATTGGAAAAAATCACTGAGGGTAAAGGTGAGGCTGGAGATATTGAGAAGCTGGAAGAATTGGCTAAAAATATCAAGGCATCTGCATTGTGCGGACTTGGACAGACTGCACCAAACCCTGTTCTTAGTACACTAAGGTACTTTAGGGATGAATATGAAGCACATGTTTTTGAAAAGAAATGTCCTTCAGGTGTTTGTAAATCACTTATGGAGTACCACATTAATGCAAGTAAGTGTAAGAGCTGTGGTATATGCGCAAAGGTATGCCCTGTTGGCTGTATAAGTGGTGAAAAGAAAGTACCGTACGTTATAGATCAGTCAAAATGTGCAAAATGCGGCGCTTGTATGGAGAAATGTCCATTCAAGGCTATTACAAAGATATAGGGGAGGAGAGTGCGAAATGGCAACAGTTAATATAACTATAGATGGCAAGAAATTGCAGGTTGAGCAGGGTAAAACTATTCTCGAGGCAGCAAGACAGGCTAATATCAAAATACCAACACTTTGCTTCCTAAAAGAAATTAATGAAATTGGCGCATGCAGAATGTGTATAGTAGAAATAAAGGGTGCAAGAGCACTTCAGGCAGCATGCGTATATCCTGTTGCAGAAGGATTGGAAATATATACTCAGAGTCCAGCTGTAAGAGAAGCAAGAAAGGTAACATTGGAGCTAATTTTGTCCAATCACGAAAAGAAATGCCTTACTTGTGTAAGAAACAGAAACTGCGAATTACAAGCTCTTGCTGATGACTTAAATATAAAGGATATCAGATTTGAAGGACAAATGACTAAATTGCCGGTAGATGATTTTTCACCGTCAGTTGTCAGAGATCCAAATAAATGCGTACTTTGCAGACGTTGTGTAAGCATGTGTAAAAACATTCAAACTGTTAATGTAATCAGTGCAACTGAAAGAGGGTTTGACTCAACTATTTCATGCGCATTTGACAAATCTCTCGCAGATGTACCATGTGTAAATTGCGGACAATGTATCGCTGTTTGTCCTGTAGGAGCATTAAGAGAAAAGGATGATACTGACAAGGTATGGAAGGCTTTGGCAAACAAAGAGCTTCATGTTGTTGTTCAGACTGCTCCTGCTGTTAGAGTTGCAATCGGTGAAGAATTTGGCATGCCTATCGGTTCAAGATGTACCGGCAAAATGGTATCTTCGTTAAAGCACCTGGGCTTTTCAAAAGTATTTGACACTGATACAGCTGCTGACTTGACAATCATGGAAGAGGGAACCGAATTACTGAATAGAATAAAAAATGGCGGAAAGCTACCTGTTATTACTTCCTGCAGCCCGGGATGGATTAAGTTCTGCGAACATAATTATCCGGAATTTTTAGACAATCTTTCATCCTGTAAGTCACCTCATGAAATGTTTGGCGCACTTTTAAAGACTTATTATGCAGAAAAAATGGGTATAGATCCTGCAAAGATATTCGTTGTTTCAGTAATGCCATGTACAGCTAAAAAGTTTGAAGCCCAGAGACCTGAATTATCGGCAAATGGCCTTGCTGATGTTGATGTAGTTCTTACTACAAGAGAATTGGCAAGAATGATTAAAGAAGCCGGAATTGACTTCAACAACCTTGAAGATGAACAGTTTGATAATCCAATGGGCGAAGCCACAGGAGCGGCAGTTATATTCGGCGCAACCGGTGGTGTTATGGAAGCTGCACTTAGAACTGTAGCTGAAATCTTGGAAGGAAAGTCCTTTGAAAACGTAGAATATAGTGCGGTCAGAGGAGTAGAAGGAATAAAGGAAGCTACCGTTGAAATTGGCGGTATGAAGGTAAAAGCTGCGGTTGCCCATGGATTGGGTAATGCCAGAAAGCTGTTGGATAGCATGAAGGCAGGCGAAGCACAGTACCACTTTGTTGAGGTTATGGCTTGTCCTGGTGGATGTGTAAACGGTGGAGGTCAGCCCATACAGCCTTCTTATATCAGAAGCTGGACTGATTTGAGAGCTGAAAGAGCAAAGGCAATCTACGAAGAGGATGCAAGCCTTCCAATCAGAAAATCACATGAAAATCCAATTGTTCAGAAGATGTACGAGGAGTATTTTGAAAAACCAGGCAGCCACAAGGCTCATAAGATATTGCATACACATTATGTTGTCAGGGAGAATTATCCTGAGAAATAGTAAAATCAGCACTCAGTAGACAGGAGTATAGAAGTACAGAATATTGGAGCCCGGCTTGATGCCGGGCTTTAACTTACTTATTTTTATGTTCATTTCTGTATCGGCTAGGGGATATTGATTCATATTTTTTGAAGAAGGAAGAAAAGTAATACTGATCACAAAATTTATTTTCAGCAGCAATTTCCTTAAGACTTTTGTTTGTAAT